>NZ_JAUBPB010000048.1:0-52289 GCF_036700545.1 Microcoleus sp. SVA1B4 | reverse complement strand
GGGGTAAAAAGGCGATCGTTCCTTGTAGTGCAAGGGTTTGTGAGATTTGAACATTCCCCCTACTGGGGGAACTTCAGTTTAATATTTTCTCAGAGCAGTTTTCCATTCTCTGAAATAAAGTAAGGACTTAGGCTAAGCCTAAGTCCCTACCCCATATCTGAAATTGACTCAACTGAAAACCGCTATATCGGGGATTTAGAAATTTTGACCTTCCGTGGTTGGAGCTATCGAACCCGGTTGGTTGAGGAACAGGTTTTTAGCGCCGTCGTTTTGGTAGATACAGTTAATTTCGGGTTGAGCTTCCAGGGGGCCGGTGAAGCCAAAGGTGTTCATGCGATTTTTGCAATCGCGCACTTGGTCTTGGCTGATGAGTTTTCTTTGTTCGAGAATTGCCCAGTTATTGGTTCGCAAAACGCATCCGGGGCGCATACTCGGCTGCGAGATGTAGACGTTGAAGGGGTTGAGGGTGACGTAGAGGCGCATATCTGTCACCATCGCGCTGGCTCCAAACTGCACGCAAAGTTCTGGGTTCGGGGCGCTGCGATCGATAAATTCGCGGGAGGCTACGTTCTCTGGGCTAATTGTAGCTGTGGAGCTAAAGGCAATGCCAATCCCAATTCCCAGAATAAAGACGGCTGTTAAAATCCCTAGGGTGGCGGAATTGAGGAAAGAGGGTTTGCCGGACTGAGGTTGACGCCGCGACTGTCCGCCAAAGGAGCCTGGGTAGTCGGAGTCTTCATCTCCTCGGGATGGGTCGCCGCTGAATCTGTCGTTGTAGGATTTAGGTTTGCGTTTCATATAATGTTCGTTCCCTCAGTTCTGGAGACTCAACAGGTAGTAGTTTGTTATTTTTAACCGATCGCGCCTTTCTAATATTATGGCGCTAGGAAGGTGGTTGCCCAGGGTCCAGGACACGCCCTGTGGGTTTGGTGTTGGGTTCACAGCTCGCGATCGACCGAGGGGCTGCCTTGTCTGAAGTTTCAGATTTCAATAAAATAGCTGAAAGTGAGATAGTCTTGCACAGCGGAGGAATCCGGCTCAAGATTGTTGACAAATTTTAACATTTTACAAGTCAGGAGGTATAGATTAGTGTCTGTCGAAATTATTCAAAAGCCTTCCACAGTCCGCAAGCTTGCACCGCGCTACCGCGTTCTGCTGCACAATGATGATTTCAATCCTATGGAGTACGTGGTGCAGACTTTGATGGCGACGGTACCGAGTCTGACTCAGCCACAGGCGGTAAATGTGATGATGGAAGCCCATACTAACGGGATGGGATTGGTGATTGTTTGCGCTCTCGAACACGCTGAGTTTTACGCTGAAACGCTCAATAATCACGGATTGAGCAGCAGCATCGAACCTGACGATTAGAACCTGACGGTACTGCAACGGATTCGCCCAGCCGGTTTCAGACTTATACCGTCAACCCTCATACATACCAAAAAGCCAAGGGTTCGGCCCTTGGCTTTTTGGTATATTTAATGCGGTAGATATGGAAACTTGAAGAGCATAGGTTTTTCGGAAAGGCCGGAAGTGGTTCGGAGCTAGGTGAGCTCTCGCGCCAATTTCAACTCTTCAATCTCAAATCTTTATCAGAGGAAATTAATAACGTCCTCCGCCGCCGCCCCCTCCGCGAGCAAATTTTCCAGGGCCACCGCCGCCCCGGTTGCCGCCGCCCCGGCCACCTTCATCTTCGCGGGGCTTGGCTTTGTTAACTTTGAGGTCGCGACCCATCCACTCTGCTCCGTCGAGAGCAGCAATCGCTGCATCTTCTTCTGCATCTGTGGACATTTCTACAAAACCGAAGCCGCGGGGGCGACTGGTTTCTCTGTCGGTAGGTAGATGTACCCGCTTAACAGTTCCGTATTCGGCGAAGACGGTGGTGATGTCTTCTTGGGTAACTTGGTAGGATAAGTTACCGACGTATATCGACATGAGGAATAACTCCAAAATTTAGACAGTGCGAAGATTTCAGTTTCGGAGAGTCCCCTGCCGATACAGAAGGGCAAGTTTTTAGACAATTCTGTAGCAATGAACAAAGCCTGCAACTGAATCTGATTCACACTTGGTACTTTAACATAGAATAATGTCTTTTGAGTAGGTTTCAGGAGTTAATTAAGTCGTTCAAATTAAAGGTAAAACTTTTAGGGTATTCAGAAACCTGGTTGATGGGTGTGATGTTTTGCCTGCAGTGGAAGCAAAGAAAGTTATGCCGCGCCCTCTCACCGCAGGAAAGATACATCCACCTTGCCAAAGTTGGTACTCAAAGCTAGGTTTACGTTTTCTAGGGCTTTGACTAACCACACCACGCCTTCTCGGGTACTGCATTCGTAGTGACCGAACAAAATTGCCAGCCGCTTTTCTAGGTAGGGCTTGACTTTGCCGCAAATTAGTACGATTTTCAGCAGCAAACCTGTGGTTTGGGTGGGACCGAGGTTTGAGATCAGGTCGATGAAGACAAAGTGGTTGGGCCGCACAGGACTCTCTACTACTAAAAAGTTCAATAACTGGCTGCAAGTTCTGATCATTAAAAATTCGTTAAACTTCTGATCGTCGCTGTGGGGCAGGGTATTTTGTAGTTGCTTATACAATTTTTCGTTAAAGAGACGTTTGCCGTAGCGATCGTCGGTGACAGAAGAAATCAGGTATTCGTACAAGTCGTCTTTAAAGGAGCGGTAGGACTGATTTGTGCTGGCGTTCGCCGTGAAACGGCCCGCTAGCTGTCTGTAGGTATCTGCTCCTTCTACTTTTCCGACAAATTGCTTGAGGGCAAAGAATAGTTCCGGGTCGGTCAACAGGGTCGGATTTTTTATAGGTTGTATACTTCTTTTGAAGACAATTGAGGTTTCCCGACGGGCTGTTTGGGCTTTTCTCACTTGGTGAGCAACATACTGGGAGAGGTTGATCTCAAATTGCTGCTGCTTTTGAGCTTGGATTTTTTTAATGATTTTTTGCTGTTCGTAGCTGCTGTCGTCGCTGAGCAGGCAGTGTTTGTAGAGGTAAGGGTAGCGGGGAATTAAGGTTCCGAGGGCGAGGGTAGCAGGGGTTTTGCTGCTGCTATCTTCATTGTTGTGAGTTATGACTTTGGCTAAACGTTGGAGGGTGAGGTACTGTTCGCTTTCGGTAAATTGATTTACTAATTGGGGGATGGAGCCTCGCCCCCGCGATCGATGGTATCCAAATAAGATTTTGGGTGCTTCTTCAAACATAGCGATCAATTCAGGGATGGCTGCTTGCTTGCTGGGGTAGGTTTGCCAGCGGTTGATCAGGATGTGGCAGCAGCGGTTGAGAATGTATTTGAATTCTTGTTCGGCGTGTTTTGAGGCTGCTATTTTTTCGAGTGCTTCGGCGATCGAGCGATCGGGATATCCAGTACCCTGGATAAACAAAGTGCGAAAGCGGCTGATGAGTTCGGCAGGCTGCTCTCGTTGTACCAACTCCAGCCAATGCTTGTAAAGTAGCTGTTCTTCTTCGTGGCTTTGTCTGTTGTAGTCGTTCACTGTGGATTAACCCTCCGAGGCTGGGGCAGGAGCTTTCAGCGCTATTATTTTGATGAATTGGCAAATGAATCGCAATAATTGAGTCAACCGAGCTTCTCGCCGGCGGAGACTTATGGGTAGAAGCTGTCAGCAGCTTAAGCCGATCGATATTTTTTGCTTAGTTAAACTATTTATCAACACCAGCATGACATGAATTGTTGGTAATTAGCAAGGCCTTAAATACCATCGACTGTGTAAAGTATTGGTAAAGATCGTGGGTGGGTACGGGATAATTTTTTGGTGAACCGACGATTTAGTATTAGGATGATCGAGGTCAATCCCGATCCGCCGCCCGCTGTTAGTTAAATTTGAGGTTGGGCGAGGTAGAATTAGCTGTGAAAATAATTATTTTAAATGTGAGTGCTGGTTATGGTTTGTCGCGTAAGTATCGCCCAACTTGCTGAAATTTTAACTGTACCTTTGCCTACTGTGTCTGAAGGCGTTTTGACAGTTGTAGGGACAGGTATTGCCACAGATACGCGCACTCTTGAGGGGGGTGAAGTATTTTTGGCGCTGCGGGGAGACAATTTTGACGGCCATCAATTTGTGGCAAAAGCCAGGGATTTGGGGGCGATTGCCGCGATTGTCGATCGACATTGGCAAGAGGAATTGCCGAATTTTCCGCTGTTGCGCGTTGACGATACTTTAAAAGCTTACCAGTCGATCGCCCGTTGGTGGCGTGACCAATTCAGTATACCTATAGTTGCTGTTACTGGGTCTGTAGGTAAAACTACTGTTAAAGAGTTAATTGCGGCGGTTTTGTCAACGACGGGAAATGTTCTTAAAACTCAATATAACTACAACAATGAAATTGGCGTACCAAAAACTCTGTTGGAGCTTTCACCCGCACACAATTATGCTGTAATTGAAATGGGAATGCGCGGCCGTGGTGAAATTGCGCTACTGTCGCAAATTGCGCGTCCTACTGTGGCGGTAATTACTAATGTAGGAACGGCACATATCGGGCGATTGGGTTCCGAAGAGGCGATCGCCCAAGCTAAGTGCGAACTGTTAGCCGAAATGCCTGCTGATAGCATTGCTATTCTAAATCACGATAATCATAGATTAATGGCAACTGCGACCGAAGTTTGGCAGGGAAAAACTTTAAGTTACGGTTTAGAATGCGGGAATTTGTGCGGAGAATTGCTCAATCATGATACAATACTTATAGATGGTATGGAATTGCCGCTGCCGCTGCCTGGATGCCACAATGCAGTAAATTATTTGGCGGCTTTGGCGGTAGGAAAAGTGTTAGGTATTGATTGGGAAGTTTTAAAGCAAGGTTTGTCTGTGCAGTTACCGGATGGACGGGCGCGCCGCTACGATTTGCCGCAGGATATTGTGATTCTGGATGAGACTTACAATGCTGGTTTGGAGTCGATGTTGGCGGCCCTGAGACTGTTAGCAGATACTCCTGGAAAGCGCCGGATTGCGGTGTTGGGAACGATGAAGGAATTGGGCCACAGGGCGATCGAATTTCACCGACAAGTGGGAAGGGCGGCGCGAGATTTGAATCTCGATGCTTTGTTTGTTTTTGCTGATTTTGAGGAAGCGGCGGCGATGGCTGCAGGTGCGGCGGGTTTGCCTTTTGTGGAGATAGGAGATATTACAGCCAAGGATGGGCGGGAAGATTTAGCAAAGCGGTTGTTGGGATTTGTCGAAAAGGGCGATCGGATTTTATTTAAAGCTTCTCATTCAGTTGAGTTGAATCGAGTTGTTGAGAAGTTTAGGGCAGATTTTGCGGGGGAGTAATAGAAAAGAAATTTTGGGGATTTGAAATTATGCGATCGCTTCTAGTCGATCGCCGCCTCAAACTCACGTTTCGAGCGTTGATGCGTAGGGTAAGATGCTCATCTGCACCTAAGTCCCGATGGTTCAATATCCCGATCGCTCTAACGGCTCGATTTCGATATCTGGAGCAATCTCAATGGCTGCAATTCTGGCATTCTCAACTATCGTATTTCCTATCATTGTATTGTGTACTGCCTCAAACTTAGATTCGGCTTCCGAAATTTCTTCGTAGTGTACAATCACATGATAATATTTATTAATTGGTTCTCCAGAATCTGAAATTTCCACGGCAAGCGAATCTATATTCTGAGATTCTTCGGCTTTCTCGCGATACTCGTCGGCTAAATGTTCCAGGGCGATCGCGATCGCGTGTTCTTTCGTTTGTCCGTAAAAATTAATGGTATCATCAGGGCGATCGCTCAGAGATGACGAAATATGACAAAGATACTGCCCGTTTGATTGAGCGCAAACGTCGATCGCAATTGTACCAGCAGTGCGATCGGGATTTATTTGAGTCATATCAACCTCGCTCTTTGCTAAAATTGCTAAATTGTATCAGGGTCAATATTTAATTCTCGCAGTTTTGGGGCCAGGCGATCGGTTCGTTGCATCTCTTGTTGAGCGCGTTGCATCTCTATCAAAATTGAGATGGAGGAGAACATTAGCGATCTGGTTTAAGATATGCAAGGGCTAAATTAAGGTAAATTCCAGGAGTTCGCCCGAGTCATCCATCCGCGTCAGTCAGCGTTCATCTGCGGTTGCTAAAAAGAGCGTCAAACTCAGCCATCCCGAAGGGAATCGCGCTGCTTCAATCTCCTGAGTGAATTTGACTCCTCACCCACTCCCGGAACAAGCGAATTAAAGCATTTTCTTTTGTAGTCCTTCTCAATTCCAAAAAGCGCAGCATCTCAACTTGCGACAAAAAAGGAAAAGTCGGAGAAACATCTCTTTCTGTATATTCCTGTGCTTCCAACTGATACATTATTAAACGATTTCCGTCGTAGCGCCAAACTTCTGGTACGCCTAAACTTGCATATAAAGAAAGTCGGTCGATCGAACTGCTAGTAACGTCAATTTCTACCACTAAATCCGGTGGCGGATCTTGATTGAGATCGATTTGTTCTTTGTCCCAAACCACATCCTCATTTTCGATATAATAGCACTGATCCGGTTCCAAACCGCGAGCCAAATCCTCGCGCCTGCAAGTTAGAGAACCCAAACTCCGAATTTCGATGTTTAATTCTTCACTCACACTTTCCACAAAACGGCCTAAAATTTTCTTACTACCTTCATGGGGTGCTGATGGAGTCATAATTTCTAAATTTCCGCGATCGTAAGTCAAACGAATTCCAGGCTGTTCGGCGAGTTCGTTTACCAAAGATTCATAAGTCTGCCAACTAATGTTTTTGAGCAGAAATCCGGCTTTTGGGGTTTGAATCAGGGTGGCTGTCATGGCTACCTGCTTGCTTTTTTAATTATTGATTGTATCTTAGCAAACCTTATATTGAGGGACGGGCGATCACCCTTTTAGAGCAATTTTTGAAGAGAGCATCTCTTTCAGACAGTAAAAAGAATTTTTTAGGAGTTCTCGCTTGGTTGTATATCTCGCTTCGAGTTCTTACAGCGAACACTTCTGTGAAACTAAAATTGGGAGACTCCGATCACCAATGTTAAAAACTAGAAAAATCTAGTTTTTAACATTAGTGATTGAGTGCGACAAATCACTTCGTCGCAGTCAATACATTACTTCGCGGCTTGACGCTCTTTTGCCGCTTTGATCACTTCTTCAGCGATGTTATTCGGACAAGGAGCATAGTGCGAGAAGGACATTGAGAACTGTCCGCGGCCAGATGTCATAGTACGCAAGTCGCTAATGTAACCAAACATTTCGCTCAACGGTACATCTGCCTTGATCCGCGCTCCAGTTTGTCCTGTCTCCTGAGATTTCATCATCCCACGGCGGCGGTTGAGGTCGCCGATCACGTCGCCCATGTAATCATCTGGAGTGAATACATCGACATTCATAATCGGTTCGAGCAACTGAGGCCCGGCTTTCGGCAAAGACTGACGATAGGCCGCTTTGGCAGCAATTTCAAAAGCCATTGCTGACGAGTCAACGGGGTGGAAACCGCCTTCTAGAAGCGTGAATTTCAAGTCCAAGCAGGGGAATCCGGCCAAGACGCCTTTGTCGATGCAGCTTTCAAAGCCTTTTTCGACCGCTGGCCAATATTCTCTCGGCACGCTACCACCAGTCACTTTTGACTCAAATATGAAGCCACTTCCAGGCTCACCAGGCTCGATCACGTAGCCGATTTTGGCAAATTGACCGGAACCACCTGATTGCTTTTTGTGGGTGTAATCGTCTTCGAGGCGCTTGGTAATCGACTCGCGGTAGGCTACCTGTGGTTCGCCGACTTCTACTTCGATGCCGTGGGTGCGCTTGAGAATGTCTACTTTGATGTCGAGGTGTAACTCGCCCATCCCCTTGAGAATCGTTTCGCCACTTTCTTGATCCGTCACCATGTGGAAGGATGGGTCTTCTTGCACCATCTTGGTGAGGGCTGCTCCCATTTTTTCTTCGCCGCCTTTTTGTTTCGGTTTAACCGAAATCGAAATAACGGGATCGGGGAATACCATCGGCTCTAGGGTGGCGGGATTTTTGGGGTCGCAGATGGTGTGTCCGGTGCGGACGTTTTTCATACCGACGATCGCCACAATGTCCCCGGCTTGGGCGGATTCAATTTCTTCACGAGAGTTGGCGTGCATCTCCACCAAACGACTGATGCGCTCGGTTTTGCCTGTGGCGGTGTTGAGTACGGTGTCGCCCTTGGACAGAGTACCGGAGTACAAGCGTGTGAAGGTTAGAGCGCCGTAGCGATCGTCCATGATCTTAAACGCGAGTGCCCGCAATGGCCTGTTGGGATCGACGATCGCAAACTCGCCGGTTTCCTCGCCTTCGAGATCGACTTCGGGCTGCGGTGTGACTTCCATCGGGTTTGGCAGGTAGTCAACTACGGCATCCAGAACCAACTGCACGCCTTTGTTTTTAAACGATGAGCCGCAGTAGGTGGGGAAAAATGCCCGATCGCGAGTACCTTTGCGAATGCAGCGCTTGAGGTCGTCGAGGCTCGGCTCGTTGCCTTCGAGATACTGTTCCATCACAGTGTCGTCTTGCTCGACGGCCAGTTCAATCAACTTTTCGCGCCAAGTTTCGACATCATCCACCATATCGGCGGGAACATCTTTAATTTGATAGTTCAGGGGATCGCCGGAATCATCCCAGATCCAGGCTTTGCGGGTCAGCAAATCGACTACGCCGCAAAACTTTTCTTCTATGCCGATCGGCAATACCATTACCATCGGTTTAGCGCCAAGGATTTTATCAACTTGCTTGACAACGCGGTAAAAATCTGCACCGGTGCGATCGAGCTTGTTGATGTAGATGACGCGAGCGACTTTGGAATCGTTAGCGTAGCGCCAGTTGGTTTCAGATTGCGGTTCAACTCCACCCGAACCGCAGAACACACCAATGCCACCATCGAGAACCTTCAAAGAACGGTAAACCTCGATCGTAAAATCGACGTGTCCCGGAGTATCGATGATGTTGAGCTGATGCTCGTTCCAGAAGCAGGTGGTAGCAGCGGATTGAATCGTAATACCGCGCTCTTGCTCCTGTTCCATGAAGTCAGTAGTCGCCGCGCCTTCGTGAACTTCACCGATTTTGTGGATTTTACCCGTCAGTTTCAGGATTCTTTCAGTTGTGGTGGTCTTGCCAGCATCTACGTGGGCGAAGATGCCGATATTTCGATAACGAGTGAGATCTTTCATAAATTAGTGTTGAGATTAAATGCGACGAACCGTCGGCGACCACCTGCAAGCGTGACTAGCGAGGAATCAATGTTGCCTGGTAAGGCCAGTACAGGCCGGATTTCCTTTTTCCTGTTTCTGGCAGGACTATCTTAATTTTGACACTTCTCCGTCATTCCTGCGAAGGATTCTTGGTTTAATAAGAGCCCCAAGCCTGACAACTCATAAAAATACCCTAGACCAAGGGAAAAATCGTCTCCGAAAGTAGGTTGGGTTGAGGCACTCCTACCCAACAACTTCGTGTTTTTGACGTTTCGCTCAACCTGATATTTTGCAGCAGTCTCAGCAAAAAAGTATAAACCGCGTTTCCTGACAAAAAACCTAGGATTTTACGTGAGTTTATGGGAAGAAAACCGATTTCTTACATTACTGACATTAAATAAGGATCGCGAATTAAATAACTTACAATTTTAATTGTTATTGTGGGATGGGCGTCCCGCCCGTCCTTTTTGGACGGGCGGGACGCCCATCCCACTTTCAAGAGTGGAAGTTATTTAATTCTCATTCCTAAGTAGGTGCAAATAAACCTCCCTGTGGGGAGGAGGGGGGCTGAGTGCAGCAATAAACTGGCAGCTTTGATATATCTTTGCTTAACCGGCCACTACAAAATATTATTAAAAACCCCGTTGCTGCGTTCAAAACTATCTAAGTCAAAATAGACCCACTCATCATCCGCTGATATCTGCGCTCCAATTCATCCCGCACCACCGGCCACTGATTCAAACTTTCATCATTCTCAATTACCATTTGAGCCGCCGCCCTCGCCAACTCCAAAACCTCCTGATCCTCCACCAAACTCGCCAAAGCAAAATCAGGCAAACCCGACTGCCGAGTTCCCAAAACCTGACCAGGCCCGCGCAATCTCATGTCCATTTCCGCAATAAAAAAGCCATCTTGAGATTGTTCTAAAACCTTCATTCTCTGCATAGCTTCCGCCGTTTTGGAACCGGGCATTAACAAACAATAAGAACGGTTGCTGCCCCGACCAACTCTACCCCGCAACTGGTGCAGTTGCGACAGTCCAAAACGCTCAGAATTTTCAATCAGCATTACCGTGGCATTCGGCACGTCTACTCCCACCTCGACGACAGTAGTAGATACTAAAATATCCGTTTCTTTGTCCCGAAACTTAGAAATTGCGTCATCTTTGTCGGCACTGCTCATTCTACCGTGGAGCAAACCCACCTTAAACTCAGGAAATACACTTTTTTCAAGTTTCTCTTTTTCCTCAATTGCCGATCGCACATCCAACTTTTCCGACTCCTCCACCAGTGGTAGCACCACATAAACTTGACGCCCGCTCGCCACTTCCCGCCGAATCAAATCGTAAGCTTGTATGCGTTCTTTGGCAGACAGTACAGTGGTTTGAATAGCCTGCCTGCCGGGGGGAAGTTCATCAATTTGACTCACATCTAAATCCCCGTGCAGCGTCAGCGCCAGCGTCCGGGGAATGGGAGTTGCCGTCATCGTCAAAACGTGGGGAGCTTCGCCTTTTTGCTGCAATTTAGCGCGCTGCTGCACACCGAATCTGTGCTGTTCGTCAATTACCGCCAAACCCAATTTATGGAAATTTACCGTATCTTGAATAAGTGCGTGAGTTCCCACTAAAACGGGCAATTCTCCGGTTTCTAACTGGCTGTGAATTTCCCGGCGCTTTGCTATTTTTGTCGAACCTGTTAACAGTTCAACAGACAAGTGCATCAAGTTAAACCAACCTACCAATTTCCGGTAATGCTGTTCTGCTAAAACTTCAGTCGGCGCCATTAAAGCGGCTTGATAGCCGGATTGAATTGCTGCTAGCATTGCCACCACAGCTACTACGGTTTTGCCAGCGCCGACATCGCCTTGCACTAATCTATTCATCGGTTGCGACGAAGCTAAATCGTTGAGGATGTCATTGATGACTCTTTCCTGAGCATTAGTCAAGGCAAAAGGCAAGATTTCATAAAAATGTTCGATCAATTTGCCAGTAGGAAGGATGACTGCACTAGCTTGAGCTTTTCTTTGGGTTTGGCGGCGCTTTAAAAGCCCTAATTGCAGGTAGAAAAATTCGTCAAAAACTAAGCGACGGCGGGCGGCGGCCAAACAATCTCGATCGAGCGGAAAGTGAATATTAGTTACGGAATCGGCTAAACCCATTAAACCGTAACGCTGGCGCAAATCCTCTGGTAGCGATTCTGGCAACATTTTCGCCGCCGGCATTGCAGCCAAAATCGATCGTCTCACCGAACCAGCATCCACTCCCTCCGTTAGCGGATAAACTGGTATCAGGCGACCGACTTTCATTGATTCGATCGCACCGCCGGAGTCGTCTAATACTTCTAATTCAGGATTTTCTAAAGTAATTCCATATTTACCCTGCTTCACCAACCCGGAAGCTGCCAGCACCGCACCTGTACAATACTCCCGCTTTTTGAATTCTTGCCAACCGCGATTACTATAGCGAGGGCCTGCAAAAAAACGACTAATTTTTATCTCTCCGGTGCGGTCTTTTAAAATTACTTCTAATATGGTTAATTTCTTATTCTTCGGACTAGAAAAGCAATTGCAGCGCTTTACTTCAGCGATTAAAGTGACAGTTTCCCCAGCTATTAGCTCGCGAATTTGTACTTGCTTTGCATAGTCGATGTGGTTGCGGGGATAGTAGTAAAGCAAGTCATATACAGTGTATAAACCCAGTTTTGCCAAGCGGTTGCCGTTGGCGGGGCCGATGCCGGTGACGCGGGTTAACTGTTGGTCGAGAGTCAGGCTTGGTGGGGCAGGTGCTGTACTCAGGGGTGCTGTTCGGGGAACGGAAACTGCTGGGGCGGTTGGTTCAGAAGCGTTTGCGTTTGCGGGTCTGACTTGTCTTGCTGGTTCTTGCTGGTGGCGAGTTTCTTGTTCCCAAACTTGCTCCATTTGCCTCAAAAAACTGACCGTAATGGCGATCGAATGTTGGCGCTGTTCGAGATCCTTCTGAGGGTAGATGTCAAATTCAGCGGCTAGTTGTCTGGCTCGATCGCGCGAAGAAGCCGCCACAGAACCTGCCAACTGTCTCAAACTCAGGCCCAGAAACTCGCTGAAGCGGTATTGACTGCCTTGGATGTCGTTAAATCCGCGATCGGCTTCTACTGAAAGAGCTTTTTGCAATCGCTGCCATTCGGGTTGATTATTAGTCATCAGTCATTAGTTATTAGTCATTAGTCATTAGTCATTAGTCATTGGTCATTGGTCATTAGTCATTAGTCGTTAGTCATTAGTTATTAATCATAGCTCAAGAATTCCCGACAACTGACAACTGACAACTGTCAACTGACAACTGACAACTGTCAACTGACAACTGTCAACTGTCAACTGACAACTGACAACTGACAACTGTCAACTGTCAACTGTCAACTAACAACTGACTAATCTTCAAACCAACTCGATCGCCAAGCCGACTCAGCCTCCACCACAGCAAGTTCCCGCTGCTTTTTCTGGTAATCGCGGCCCAGCGAGTTCAACTTGACAGACAGGTTACGAATTTGCTGACGCCAAGCCGAGGTTCCCGCATCGGCAAACTCTATTTCCGACAGCCGCAGTTTAATCGCTGTAATGTGCAGTGCCCTACTACCAAAGGTTGCGGCCAGTTTTCGCGATGCTGATGAGGCATCGGTTTCAATGATTAAGTTTAATAAGTTAGGCGGCCCGGCAACACTATCGCCGGAGGATTCAGCTTGAGAAGCAGCTTCTAGAACCGGTTCTGGTAATTGACTCGGCAAGATTCCCGACTGTTGCAGCAAGCGGTTGGTGTCGCGAGAAAGCAGCTTGAGTATATGGACGATCGACTTTTCAATACTATTTTGCCAGCGTGCCAAACTTTCTGGCGAATTGGCACTTGGCAATTGATAATTTGCCAAGGAAAATAGATAGTTAATGGCGGAAACTGGGTTTTTTTCCTTTTCGTCTTCTTCCTTGTCGTCTGCTTCATCTTCCTCTTCATCGAAGTCGTCTTCGTCTTCCTCTTCATCGAAGTCGTCTTCCTCTTCCTCTTCCTCTATTTCTTCCTCTGCTTGTGATTCAGTCACCAGCGATCGCAATTTTTCCTCCGACGCCGCAGCCAAAGCCTTTACAGACTGCTGCATTTTTTGCCGCCCCTCGAAGGACAACTTGAGAAACGACTCCGGTACTGCTTGAGTGCAAAGGTGATAGCAAGCCAAAATTAACTGCTGTCGCACCGCTTGTCCCAACGCAGTTAAATAACCATCGTAGGTACTGCGAAACTCCATATTCAAGGCTGCTAAAGCCTCTTCGAGTCCTGCCAAATCTTGCTCTATTCTCTCTCTTGGTCGCACCATATCTCTCGTATAAAATTAAAATAAGCTAATCCACTTTTAAATTCCATGGTCAAATAAATTTTCACTTTTGTGGCGTCGGCAGCCGATCCCGCCCTCAACAAAAAATTTAAATGCACAACAGCTTAAGACTTACGCAAATTTTCACTTTTTACGCTGTCTGTAGTAGTAAGGCTTGCAGTGATCGGCCTACAAATATAGTCTGTCCATAAGTCCTATAAAAATTAAAAATTAAAAATGCAAAAAATCAAGTTTTCACATTTTTAATTTTTAATTCTCAATCTTAATTGGGATTATTGAACACCCATTTGGGCTGCCACTTCATCGGCAAAGTTAGCTTCTACCTTTTCAATGCCTTCGCCCAAGACAAAACGCACGAAGCGGCGCACTTGGATATTTTCTCCAATTTGGGCGATCGTTTGTTTCACCAACTCTTCCACCGAGATATTCTGATCTTTAATAAAAGGCTGATCCATCAAAGATAACTCTTTCATGCGCTTCTCAATCCGCCCTAGAACAATCTTTTCTTTGATGTTTTCCGGCTTGTTGCCCAAGTCATCTTTGCCCATTTCAATTGCCTTTTCTCTTTCGACAACTTCGGCGGGGATATCTTCAACTTTCACGTATTCCACATTCGGGCAAGCTGCAATTTGCATCGCAATATCCCGCACCAACTTTTGGAATTCTTCGCGACGTGCCACAAAATCTGTTTCGCAGTTAACTTCTACCAGCACTCCCACGCGGCCGCCGGTGTGAATGTAGCTACCTACAAGCCCTTCTGAGGCAACTCGTCCACCTTTTTTACCCGCCGAAGCCAGACCTTTTTTCCGCAGCCACTCAATGGATGTTTCCATATTGCCTTCGTTTTCAACGAGGGCTTTTTTGCAGTCCATCATGCCCGCGCCAGTTTTTTCGCGCAGTTCTTTAACAAGTTTTGCAGATATGTCCGCCATCTTCTTTAAGTTCCCAATCAAAATTAGTTATTAGTCATTAGTCATCAGTCATTAGTCATCAGTCATTAGTCATCAGTCATTAGTCACTAATTTTAATGTTAATGATTAGACCAGAGTGAAGAAATACCCAGTCGATTTTAGTACCGACTTTGTAGGTGTAGCGCCAGAATTAATTCTGGCCCTGACACAATGAATGCTTTTGCCAGAGCTCTACTAATGACTTAGACTCGTGCTATAGCAATCCTCGCATCATTTCTGAATTTCTTACTCCCTCCCCTTGGTAAGGGGAGGGCTGGGGTGGGGTAAAAAATTTACGACTCCTGCAAGGATTGCTATATGTATAATTAAAAATTAAAAATATCCAACTAAAAATAATAATTATTTTTAATTTTCAATCTTTAATTTTTAATTTCCTGGTGTCAGATTCCGATGGCAATACTAGCTCTCGGTTTCTTCGCCCTCGGCCTCAGCAGCGTCGTCGGGATCTACATAATCGGGGTCATCCAATTCTTCGATTTCGACATCATATTCAGCGCCTTCGTAACCACCTTCGTAGTCGTAGTCTTCCTCAGAGTCGCCGCCCTGCTGACCATGACGACCTTCGTAGATGGCATCAGCCAACTTGCCGACAATCAGCTTGATCGATCGAATAGCATCGTCATTCGCCGGAATCGCAATGTCAACCAAATCCGGGTCGCAGTTGGTATCCAACAGAGAGACGATCGGAATTCCCAACTTTTGGCATTCCAACACCGCATTATACTCGCGGCGTTGGTCTACCAGCACCACTCCGTCGGGAATCTTCCGCATAGACTTAATCCCGCCCAGATATTTCTGGAGTTTTGCCATTTCTCGGCGCAGTACCGAAGCTTCTTTTTTCGGCAGCAAATCCAG
The DNA here is from genome assembly GCF_036700545.1 of Microcoleus sp. SVA1B4. Classification (NCBI taxonomy): domain Bacteria; kingdom Bacillati; phylum Cyanobacteriota; class Cyanophyceae; order Oscillatoriales; family Microcoleaceae; genus Microcoleus; species Microcoleus sp. SVA1B4. Next base: position 36,932 of record NZ_JAUBPB010000048.1, on the reverse strand, counting down.
GGCGCCGATTTCCTCGCGACGCTCCAAATCCTTGAGGCGCTCCACGCGGGACTTAATCGTCGTCCAGTTGGTGAGCATTCCCCCCAGCCAGCGCTGGTTGACGTAATAAGCACCGCAGCGTTGAGCTTCTTGGGCTACAATCCCGGCAGCTTGGCGCTTCGTACCCACGAACAAAAACTTTTTGCCTTTTTCTGAGGCAACTCTCATGTACTCGTAGGCGTCTTCCATAAGCTGAGCGGTTTGCACGAGGTCGATGATGTGAACCCCGTTGCGCTCTGTAAAAATGTATGGAGACATTTTCGGGTTCCACCGACGGGTTTGGTGTCCGAAGTGAACCCCTGACTCTAACATTTGAGCCAAACTGACTACTGGCATTGTATTTTTAACTCCTAATTCGGGTTAATCCTCCACCCGGTCGTATTTCTGAAGGTTTGCGCCCTAGAAACACCCGAAAACCCGGATGTGCGAATTTAAACAACTTTTCTAGTTTATCACAGCGCGCGCTACTTTTTCTGACAATTTTATATCACTAGGTTTAAACTCAGATGTTGCACCATTGTCGAGAACGGGCAAGATGCCCGTTCCACAAAGAATGAGTTTTCTTGTGGAACAGGCCGAAAAGCCTGTTCCTAAACAAGTAATTGAGAATGGTGCAAGATGTGAGTTTAAATGGGCGGTGGGCACCCGGAGGTGAGATTTAGGGCGCGGGTTGGGTGCGGGGTACGCACGGTGCGGTTAAAGTTACTTACAAGCGCTTCTAAAAAACGAAAAATCCAGGTGGGAGGTTGCCAAAGCCTTTGTTGGCTTGTGAGAGAATGGCCTTGTTGGTGCGCCTCTGGTACCTTCTACCTTCGATCGAGCTGGTATCCATTTTTTTCGATCGGCAATTCAGTCAGCTTTAGTACCTTGCCCTCTCGATCCGCAAAAATCCCCAAGCTAAAAACGCCATGCCCATACCCATTCTCGTCCTGCTTGAAGTTCTAATTGTTATCGCACTTTCGAGACTTGTAGGTTTAGGATTTCGAGCGATCAAACAACCTCAAGTCATTGGAGAAATTGTAGCAGGAATTATGCTTGGGCCTTCTCTATTTGGCTTAGTTGCACCTGCCACCGCAACTGCACTTTTTCCAGCCGAAGCCGTTCCCTTCCTCAATGTGTTGTCTGAGGTGGGGCTGATTTTTTTCATGTTCTTGATTGGTTTGGAATTGAATCCCAAGTACCTCAAAAGCAATTTAGATATAGCGATTTTAACTTCCCACGTCAGCATTCTAGTGCCGTTTTCCCTGGGAAGCTTGCTCGCACTGCTGCTGTATCCCATCGTTTCAAATAATAGCGTTTCCTTTACCGCCTTTGCTTTGTTTTTGGGCGCTGCGATGTCAATTACTGCCTTTCCGGTGCTGGCAAGAATTATTACAGAACACAACTTGCAGAATACAAAATTGGGGACGCTGGCCCTGACTTGCGCTGCGGTAGATGACGTGACGGCGTGGTGTTTGTTAGCGGTGGCGATCGCAGTTACGCGAACTAACTCCATGCTTGGCGCTTTGCCGACAATTATTCAATCTTTAATTTACATCGGTTTCATGCTGACTGTAGTCCGCTGGTTCTTGCAGCGACTTTCCAAACAGTACAACCGCACTGGCAGATTAACACAGTTAGTGCTTTCGGGAATTTACATGGGAGTTGTAGCTTCTGCCTTAATTACTGAATGGATCGGCATTCATTTAATTTTCGGTGCATTTTTGCTGGGTGCTGTTATGCCGAAAAATGCGGGATTAACCAGAGAATTAGCTGAAAAAACCGAAGACTTTGTACTAATATTTCTGCTGCCAATATTTTTTGCTTACAGCGGCTTGCGGACTGAAATCGGCTTGCTCAACAGTCCCGAATTGTGGCTGCTGTGCGCCGCAGTTTTAGGAGTGGCAATTGTCGGCAAATACCTCGGCACTTACGTTGCGGCGCGAATTTGTGGCATCAGCAACCGCGAAGCTTCAGCGCTGGGATGGCTGATGAATACTCGCGGTTTGACTGAACTAATTGTGCTGAATATCGGTCTTTCCTTGGGCGTAGTGTCGCCGCTACTATTTACGATGTTAGTCATCATGGCTTTAGTGACAACTTTTATGACTTCGCCGCTGTTGGAGTGGACTTATCCAAAACGGTTAATTAGATTAGATATTTCAGAAGTTAACTCTGAGGATTCAGAATTAGAAGATTCACAAATTGCTGACAGCAGCGAAGAAACTGCTAGCAAATTGCTGCCCACTTATCGAATTTTAGTACCTGTTGCCAATCCCAGCACGCAGAAAGGTTTACTGCGACTAGCGGTAGCGCTGGCGCAGCCGGCTGCTGGTAGGGGCGGTGATGATTTAAAGTCGGCGGCGGTTCATCCTCTGAGTTTGATAGAATTAAATGATGACTATGCTTTTGAAAGTACGCCTGCGGAAGCCGATCGCATTATTCACGAGCGCCGCTCGAAATTATCAGAATTGATTGAGAGTTTGGAACTGCCGGAGGCACAAAAGTTAGTACATCCGATCATTCGGGTTACTAATGATGTAGCGCGGGAAACGGCACAAATTGCGGAAATAGATCGCGCAGATTTGATTTTATTAGGATGGCACAGACCTACTTTTAGCAGCAACCGTTTGGGAGGACGTGTCGGCCAAATTCTCAGCAACGCTAAGGTGGATGTAGCAATTTTTGTTGACAGAGGCAGGGAAAATTTGAATAACTTGTTAGTACCTTACGCGGCAAACATTCACGATGATTTGGGGTTAGAATTGGCGCTGAGACTGTTAGTTAATAGCGAGGAACGCCGTTTGACGGTGCTGCGGGTGGCGGTTGACGGGGAAGCTGAAAACAATCTGAGTTACGAGTTTGGGCGAGTGATGGATCAGTTACCGGTTGAGGTGCGATCGCGCATTGAGACTCCGATTGTGGAGGCTGCTGAGCCAATTCAAGCAGTAGTAGCGGCTTCTGCTAATGCTGATTTAACTATTGCGGGTACGAGTCGGGAGTGGGGAATTGAGCGCCAAACTTTGGGACAGTATACTGATGAATTGGCTGTGCAGTGTCATTCTTCGCTGCTGATTGCGCGGTGCTACGTTAAAGTGCGATCGCACTTGGCATCGGTACTCAGTCAAACTACTCAGTATTAGTCATGAGTAGGGGCGCACTGGGCATTTTACCCAATTACCGATTACCAATTACCAATTACCAAGATGATGAATCATTTAAGCCTCAAATCACTGGCATTTTACGGGATTGCGATCGGCTCAGTTTCACTGCTGTTTAAAGTAGTAACTGCTTACGGGGAAGCAAATTTAAAGGCGGCCCCGGCAATTGCAGGAAATTATCGCTTCGATCCTAAAAGTTTGCCCGAATGTCTGAATTCTGATGTTTTGGTATTGACAATCGAGCAATCGGGTGTTTATTTGAGCGGTAATTTGCGATCGGGCAGCAGGGAGGGCAGGGAAAAAACAGCCGAAGAGAAACCTTATCTATTGGGTAAGTGGGAAACTCAAGGATTGAACTTGTCGGGTGCGGTTCCTAATTTAGCGGGTTGCAGGGACTCCACAACAACCGGTCAAAACAGTTCTGTTAAAATGCGCGGAATTGTCGAGCAAGAAAGCCTCAAGGGAAAAATTAGTCTAACTGATAAGACGGCGGCTACTGATTTTACGGCTCAAAGAGAAGCGGCGGTGCAACCCCAGAAGCAGCAACATTGATTGATCCCAATAGAGAATAAGAAATGGGAAATGGGTAATTCTTTGTCGCTTTCCGACCGAAAGCATCCAGGATACCCGCCACGTAATTCATCCGTCCAGAAATAAAAAACCTGTATCCGATAAAGGAACCCCAGAATTTATCCGTGGGATCAATGCTTCAATTCTAAAATCTAAAATCTAAAATCTAAAATCGCGCAATCGATTGACTCTCCCCTTCTCCCCTGATGAAGCAAGGAATCACAAAGCTGCGGCGGGGTGGGGGAGTGGGCGATCGAACTCCTGCCGCCGGAGCTCGCCCGCGACGGTCGGTTGCTGCTAAATTAGAAAATATACCTAAAAGTCAATGATAAAAATAAAGTATCCCAGAGAAGTTCTTGGTTGAGAATTTGTCTTGCTCAAGACCCCCCGTGCCCGTATAGTTTGTTTGGAATGGATGTTGCCGTGATATTAATGCCGTCAGAAACTTCGCTTACCCAGTCAAACCCCTTGATTTTAGACAGTTTGCCAGACTTGTCGCCCTCCGATGGGGGATGTTCCCGCCGAGCCAGATTGCAAATTGACTTGATGTTGCTGGCGATCGAAGCCTTGTATCTCGGAGGTGCAGAAGAAATGCTGGCTGTGTCAAGGGACCTGGAATTGGAATCAATTATCAAAAATCGGGTTGCCCTTTGGCTGATGCGTAATACTAACCCGCTGAGACGCTATACCCAGCGCCGCTCCCTTACCATTGTGGAGGCAAAAGCGCTGGTGGCGATCGCCTGTAATATGGCGCGCAAGTTAACCGCCACAATTCGGCAGTTGCTGCTAGACTCCCAGCAGTTGCGATCGAAAAATATCCCCCTCAACCAGAACCAGCCGCTGGCGGAGTATTTAGAACGCTTTCGAGCTCACTTTCGATCGCGCATGAACCCCAAGCGATCGCTCGTTGCAGCTTACGATTCCGACGACAAGCTCAACGAACTAGCTTTGAACTTGTTGAGCAAACTGCTATTTTGTACAGGCACAGCCGGAATGCAGCGCTTCTGGGTTAGCCTGTTTGATGGAGAAGTTGAATAAAAAATGACTATTAGGCGTCAGTACAGTCTGCCAAATTGCACCCTCGTTCTAGAAGGGTTGAGCGATGGATCGGCAGCCAGCCACTTAGATATACGGCCGGTGCTTTCCATATTAATGAGCGCTGAATGCTATGTGACAGGTCTCGGCGAGCCCCTAAGCGGGGGACGAGACTTTTTTGAAAGCTTGGTGAGGGCAGTCAGCAGCTACGCTCAAGAATTTATGAGCGGAGTGCATTATCCCGATCGCTACGGCCCGAATGTGGGTATGGTGCAGTTACACAGAATTGACGGGAATGTGCATCGGTTGACCGTTCTACCCGCCTCCACAGGCAGCGCCACCCAAATCGATCAAAAAACAGAACTGTCGGCAAAAGTTGATTTGACAACGGTACAGCTATTTGACTTGGTAGAGGCGATCGATCAGTTTTTTGCCGACACGCAGACACTGCCGGAATTGTCGCTGCAATTAACCCCAATTTCCAGGCGTTATATCAAGTCGGCCGAACCTTTGGCGAAGCGGACTTTACCTGCTGTCGTGGGGGTGTCGAGTTTGGCTTTGGCTGCGATGGCGTTTTTCTTGGTGCCGGTGCCGGAAGTCCAGCGCCAGAGAGATCCGGTGCCGCAGCCCAATCCAGCGGGCCAGAATCAGGGGACGCCGAATCCGGGCGGATCGGGTTCGCCTAATCCCAATCCCACGCCCCCTGCTGACGGTTTGCTGCCGGGGACTCAAACTCCGAACGCTGAATCGCTTTCGCCGACTCCGATCCCCGCGCCGCAGCCGGACGCTTCACCTAGCGCCACACCGCAGTCGAGCACTTCGCCGGAAAGCACGCCCAGTCCTGTTGCTGAAGGTTTGGCAAGCCCAGATGTGGCAGCGGTGCCAATTACAGATCCAGGGGAAATTGACCTGTTGAGGGGCAAACTTTCCCAGCAAATTGACGGAGTTGTGAAGGATAAGCCTCCGGTTGATGCGGAGTTGGTTTATCGGGTGAGTGTGGCCCCAGACGGGGCGATTGTCGGTTACAAGCCGGAAAATTCGGCAGCAGTCGATCGATCCGAAACGCCTTTGTCGGAGTTGCTTTACCAACCGGTTGGCACCAGGACACCTGCGGAACCGCTGGCTGATTTCCGCGTAGTTTTGGCACCAGACGGCACTGTTCAAGTCACTCCTTGGTAATGGTTAACTGTTGACTGTTAACGGTTGACTGTTGACTGTTAACGGTTGACTGTTGACTGATACCAACTCCCGCTTAAATGCTGCCTCATACCATGTCCGATCGATCGCGCATAATACAATTGCCGGGGCGGGTTTTTGAGATTGTCGGTTTTTAGCAAATATTGTTGGTGAACCCGCCCCTACAGGAATCAGGGTAATTGACCGGACATGATATCAATCTCTTAGTCTGGGGAGGCAGACTTGGTTTTTCTAGTAGCGATTTAAATCGCCGAATCATCTAGAAACCGATTGCTGATTCAAAACCCTGTTGGTGCGATCGGCTTAATGTCTGGGTCAAATCCTCCAACTTGATTTGTGCGAATTATCCACAAAAAAGCTCCTTGTTTTAATAAAACTTTGGCTATTTCATCTTGGGTTCGCCTCGGCAGCATTGTTCGGTAACTAATAGCAGTTTTTATCATGGTTGCTATACCTGCAAAAAAGGTTTTTTTCAGTTCCGCATCAATCCCCGCCAATGTCGAATTTTTCCGCCAATCTGGACGAACAATTCCGAGGGGCATTAATACTTTTTCTAAACTCTCTCCTAAAGCTACTAATTGGTGAAATCTTTGGGTTTGTGCGTCGGTGGGATGTGTTTTCAGCCAGTCTTGAATCTGAGGATTTGACTCTATTTCGGAAGTGATTTTTTTAATTGTGGCGTAAATTGCCTGACTTGAATCTTGCACGCAAGAAGTTGCTGGCGTGACTAAACTTGCGCCGGTGCCGTCTCCGCTGCGGTAGCGGGCCATCATGATATCTAGCTGCTGGTTTAATTCGGTTAAAGGCGACAAGGTGATGCCGTCAAAATCGTAGTCGCAACACACGCAGTCTAATTTACAGATGATATCGCAAACCGGGCGATCGCCCAACCAGCCGCGTTGCAAGTCTCCCATGTAGCTTTGCCATTTGCTGGAACCGGCGACAATTCCGTCGGGATTGTGGGCGTAAACTTGTTTGTATTCTATGTCAAAACGCAGTTCGCTGGTAAAGCGATCGCGCACTACTTTTGCTACTCCGAAAGCAAAATGTCCGGTGACAATTCCCAGGGGTTGCCGTTCGCCTTTTTTGCCGCCGATACCCCCGAAACTGTGAATCACTATCCCGATATCTCCTTCTTGCCAAGGAGAGATTGAAGCGTTTTCTGTAGCATCATTTGGGGTTAACAATACTATTTTTGCTTGCCCTTTTTGGGCTGGTGTATTTTCCCAATTTTTGTTGCTTAAATAAGCGAGAGATTTTTTTAGTCCGAAATGTGTTTCATCTGGGATTAATTGGGCAATTTTGCGGGGTTCGATTGCCTGTACTACAAATATACTGTCTTCGTCTCTTTCGCCGTAAATGTACCAGCCGTCTGGATTTAATGGCGATTTTTCGATCAGGTGATTGGTAGACCTCGCTACGCCATGTTTGTCTGGCTGTACTTGTGGAATCCGAATGATTTCGGCGGCGCCGTCAAATTGTTGAGATGTTTTGTTGAAATGCCGGACAATAAATTTGTCGCTGTCGCGTTCTTTTCGCTGTAAAATTGAGACTAAGGCGCAGAAACGTCCGATAATTTGTACTGGTTCGCGATCGATCGTGAGTTCATGGCGATCGCCGCTGCTATAATTAATCGCAATCACCGGCCTCCGCAGCATCACAGTCACGCTGTCTTCAAGTCTGCTGCCTGCTAGAGTTTCTAAAGGGCCGACATTTCGCCAGCCGTTTAATCTATCTGGATGGATATTGCCAGATTTTTGACTTTTTTGAGTTTCTTGTGTGAAGTTTATATCTTGACTGACTGCGTGGACAAAAAACTGTACTTCGCGATTTGTACTCCATTTCAAAAAGGCTGTTTTACCAATAAAATTTTTATATTTTTTGGGTGCATTTATTACTTCAAAAAATACTGTACCGTAGGGCTGGCGCTGTTCGTTTGAGGGCAAAATTAAGCGGCCGTGCCAAAGAGCGATCGGCTTGTAGAGATAGGCAACTGATGCTGGATTTTCGCAGATTATCTCCGGCTCAATCGCTCTTGAAATATCGCTTTTGCCTCCAAAAATAGTAGCAGTTAAATTGCCGTCACTTTCTACGAATCTTGGTTCTAAAAAGACCTTTTCATGTGGTAAAATATTGGCGGTTAAATTCCCAGTTTTTTTTGTGAACGAGCTGCCCCAAAAAAGGTGACGGTTCTCCAATTTCGCCTGCAACCAATTGAGAAAAATGCGAATAAAAATAAACGCTGTTAAACCACAAACAACAGTTAAAATAATCAGCCCCAGTACCAAAATGAATTGGTTGAAAGACTGACCTGAAACTAAAAAAATTGTTGGCCAGATTAATGAAAATGCCGCCATAATATCTAAAAACGAGTTTTAGGTTCGATCCAGTCTGTGCTGGCTTGACTGCCGAAAACTAGGGGTTTGTCCTCGGTGACTGCTACTGTTTGCCCTGTCATATCCACTGCACAAAGAGGCCAAGATCGATCGCCCAAATTGCCGGCGCGGAACAGAACTTTTCCGGGACAAACTTGACTCCAACCCAACAATACAGCATGAGTGTAAAGACTGCGAGCGGGAGCAACGGTATAAGTATAATTATCATTTTTGTCCCAAATGACACCGTAGTCGGACATATCGGAAGAGTTGAAAAGTGCTTCAAATTCGCGGGCGAGAATCCGGGAACCGTCTTGATTCCAAGAAACAGGCACTAAAATGGCGATCGTCCCGGACATATCTGTATCATCGCTAGCATACATCCCACTTTCGGCCAGTGGCGAAGCAGCCGCCACTGTTTGCAGTTCCCCGGTTTTGAGATTTTCCACAAACATGACGCTGCTAACCCGACACCGGCCGAATTCCGGCTGTACTTGCAACTCAATTCGACTGTAAGCTGCGTATTGGCCGTTAGTTGATACGAGGGATGGACTGCGATAATAGCGGAGGCCTGTGCCTGCAGTGGAGCTCACTTTAGCATGAGTGGCACTAATCCATTCCCAAGGAACGGGATAAGGGCTATTTAAAGGGTCAGTCATCGGTTTTTTTCCCAAAAGTTTTACTGAATTATCCAACAGATTCAGGCTGGCACGCAACGAACTAGAAACCCGGTTTCTGCCTCGATGCTTCGCCACCAAACCCCAGATTTATAGAAACCGGGTTTCTTTTTTAGATTTGAGATTGGAGGACAAATCTCAAATCTCAAATCTCAAATTTCAAATCGGATAGGTAAGATAGTATCGAAATTAATGTGGTCTGTACACGGAGAGGGATGAAATATGACGCGATCTTTTAACCAAAAACCTTCAATCCCCCCCACTCGCGTCTCCAAGTCGCGGGGAAAAGGTTTGCTTGTACTGTCGCTGATTTTTCGACTGCTGCTGCTGGGGGTGGGCAGCGGTTTTGCGTGGGTTTTGGGGATGGCGATCGCTCAAATTTATCCGTCAGGGGCGACGGAGATGCCGATCGCAGAGAGATTGCTGCGTGTAACTCAAAATTTGACCTCCAGCCCGAAACGCGCCCCAGCAACGCCAATTCCGGCGCTGCCGCCACCAACCGCTACACCGACTCCCCAGTCAACAGTCAGTCCTGCCCAGAGAGAGAAATTGCAGTCGGATTTGAGACAGTTGCAGGGCGAACTCAACGCGCTGATTGGTCGCACTGCGGCTTTGGAGAGTCAGTTGGGCAGCAGCCGCCCGACGGAAACTTTGGAAAAGCGTTTGCAGTTGATGTCGCGGCAATTGGCGGGGCCGGAAACGGCGGCAACTATTGCCCCTGCTTTACCCGCGATCGGCAGCAGCCCCAGTCTGAACCCTGAAACGGTGAATACTGCCCCACAGAATGCCAATAATCCGGTGTTTGGGGGGGATGGGCTGATGGTGACTCTGCCTAGCGATGTTTTGTTTGATACTGGCAGCATTTCTTTGCGCGCGGGAACAAGTGCGATTTTGGACAATTTGGTGGCGGAGTTGAGCAATCACGAGGGGGCAACTGTGCGGGTTGCGGGCCACACTGACGACGCGGGGGAAGCGGCGGATAATCGCAATGTGTCGTTTGCCCGGGCTCAGGCGGTGGTGCAGTATTTGTCTGGTGTGCTCGGTCAGAAGTATCATTGGGTGGCGATCGGCTATGGGGAAAGTCGCCCTTCGGTGGATAATAGTTCTGATACTAATCGGCAGCGCAACCGCCGCATTGAGGTGGCAATTAGTCCTTAGTTTTTAGTCATCAGTCATCAGTTATCAGTCGGCAGACTTGTAGATACTGTTGAAGTGTCAATGGTAGCGATCGAATAATTGGAGTCAATCGATTTTAGATTTTAGATTTTAGATTTTAGATTGACTTGCGCGAGATAAATGCGGGGGCTTGAGGATTTTCGATTTTCGATTTTGGATTGATTCCACGGATAAATCACGTGGCGGGTACCACCTTTGAAATTCGTGGTCATATCACATCCGGTTGAACCGGAATGATTTAACCGCAGAGGGCACAGAGGACGCAGAGGAAGAGAAGAGAGAGATGAATAATTCCGATGCCAACGGATTTGATATCGAACGGCTTCTGGGATGTTAAAATTGCTGTTTTGAATTTAAGATCAAACCTGGCAACTACGGAATTATACCCAAGTACGAGTGTCCCCGCGATCGGTCACGTAAGCGCTGAACTCCGAAAATTATTATTCCGATGCCAACAGAAACGATATAAATTGTATGTTTCAATTCCCTACTCCCCTTCTCCTCTTCTCCCCTGCTGTCACGCCGAAGGTGTAAGAGGTGGCAAGTCAGAATTATTTTTAGCCCGATCTATTGCCTCTCGATGTTCGCTCCTAAGTTTCGGTTTTAAATACAAGTTTTCAATCAAAGCTGCTACTCCCGCAAACCAAGGTGGCACAATTACAGCTCCAATAATTCCTAATACTTGAACGCCTCCCAATACAGACAGCAATTGATATAAAGGATGCACACCAACCGAGGAACCAACCAGCAAAGGATCGAGGACGTAAGTTTCTAAATTCTGGATAATTACAAATAACAGTAATACCCACAAAAGTACCCAGCCACCTTTAGCTAATGCTACAATTAATGCTGGTACTGCTCCCAATACTGGGCCGATGAACGGAATCAAGTTTGTCACACCTGCGATCGCACCCAAGCCTAAAGCAAATTCCGGCATTCCCAAAATGCTTAAACCTGTGGTAATAAATATCCCTAAAATGCCCGAAACTAACACTCGCCCGCGAATATAACTCCCCATTCTTTGACCGATTGGCGCGGCTTGTGCGGCTAATCTTGTGTCCCAAGGTTTCGGGAAAAATTGCACCAAACTTTTGATTAATGTGTCGCTGTCCGCAACCATGTAACCTGAAATAAATAATGCTAAAACTAGGCTGAAGACACCGCCTAGAATGCCTCTCGTTAAACTGTACGATCGCAAAACCAGTTGTTGGCTCGATCGAATCAGCCAATTAGTCAGCGATTGAGTGTCCACCAGACCCACCAAGGTTGGGGCATCGTCGCTCAAGCGACTCAATAGATTAGTTGCCACAGTTCGCAAACTTTCGACATAAACTGGTAACTGCCGCAGCAGTAACTCTATTTGTTCGATTACCGTGGGCCCGATTAACACTACCGTCCCGCTAAATCCGCCGATGAGAGTTAAATAAACCATAATCACCGCCAGCCAGCGCGGAACCCGCATCGTTTGGGCCCAATTCACGATCGGGACGATCGAAGCAGCCAGCACAACTGATATCATCAGAATTACTAGCAGGCTCCGCAATTGCCACAGCAGCACTAGCAGCAAGGACGATGCTACAATTAGCAGCAAGTTAGGTAAAGAAATGGTAATCCGCTGTTCTGACATAATTAAGTAATCAAGGTTTGTATTGGCGCTTATGTCATCCCGCAGGGCGGGTTTATTTATATTCTCAGTTACCAAATATATGTCGGGTAAAACCCGAACCTACTCATATTATAATAAAAAGTAACATCGGCACAAAAAAATAATATGCAACCGCAATATTCAACCCAAGATTTCTCCACCATCTCGTCTATAAAATCCCCAACGCTGTTTTACGAATGGCAAAATTATCGCTGTGCTTATGAAGTTTATCAACCAACTACTGCGACCGAAGATAGTATCCCTTTGTTATTAATTCACCCGATAGGAGTTGGTTTGTCAAGAATCTTTTGGCATAGATTTTGTGAGAGTTGGTACAAAGCAGGGAACACTAATCCAATTTATAATCCCGACCTTTTGGGCTGCGGCGATTGCGAAATGCCTGCTGTGGCTTGCTATCCTGACGATTGGGCGGCACAGTTGCAGTATTTCTTGGAAACTGTGGTCAAAAAACCTGCGATCGTACTCGTGCAAGGTGCTTTACTGTCTGTAGGCTTGGCTTTAGCAAAAATGCAGCAGGAAAGCGGCTCAAATTTAATTCGTGGCTTAGTTCTCGCAGGGCCTCCAGCTTGGGCGGTAATGAACAAACATTCGACCGAAAGACAGCAACGAATTGTCTGGAATTTGTTAAATTCTCCCTTGGGAAACGCTTTTTACCGCTACGCCAGACGCGCTGAGTTTTTGCGGTCTTTTTCTGTGAAACAACTGTTTGGCGATGCCACACAAGTTGACAGCGAATGGTTGGATGCTTTGCAGGCTGGGGCGGCAAATCCTGACAGCAGACACGCGGTTTTCTCGTTTTTAGCGGGGTTTTGGCGCCAGGATTATAGCGGTACGATTCAAAAGTTCGATCGACCTGCACTCATTGTCATGGGAGAAAAAGCCTCAAGCATCAGTCAAGCGGGTAAGGAAGAGAAACCGGATGAAAGATTAGCGCAATATTTAGCTTATTTTCCCAATGGGGAAGGTTTATTAATGCCGGGGCGCAATGTTTTACCTTATGAATCCACCGCAGAATTTGTCGCGGCTGTTGCGGAGTTTGTGGATAAGTTAAATACAAGTTCAAGTTTTTTATGAAGTGGTCGTCTAATAATAACTGACCCAGTTAATAGACCTCATCATGTGTCCCAATATCGAGTAAAACAATGACTTCACTATTTGTTTCCGTATCCTCTTCAATCGAGAAAACGATGCGACAATCATAGCCGCAAGAGCAAGACTGAAGACCGTCGAGTTTGCCGCCTAGTTTGTGGGTACCTAGGTTTGGAAAAAATACATCTGCTTCCATTTGTTGAAGAGAGTCTTCAATACGTTGCTGGAGGTCAGGATTTCGTTTCACAAACTTGCGGAATGCTCGTTTGAATTTGGGAGTCAGAACCAGTTGTCTCATGCTTCCGGCTCGTCCAAAGACTGGCGTAATGTTGCAATAACATCCTCGGCTGACTGCTGTCGAAATTTGCCTGTACGGAAATCAGCTAAGGTTTGTTGAGCATCAGCAGCTATTTCCGCGCGGACACTCTCGCGGTGACGGTTTTGCAGGATTTTTATCAGCATTTCCTGCTGTTCGTAGGACAGTTGTAAAGCAGTTTCTAGCACTTGGTCGAGGGTATTCATAGAGTTAGGCTATTAGCTCTAAGGTTGAACAAATTGCGAAGTTGAGTAAATTGTATCGCTTATTCAAAGACTAGGCTACACTAAAAAAATGTACTAAACTCGGTTTTGTCATGAGCGACAACATCATTACGATTGAAGCAGGTAAACGCAGTGGAAAGCCTTGCATCAGGCGAATGCGAATTACCGTTTATGATGTGTTGGGTTGGCTGGCTGCGGGAATGTCTCACGCAGAGATTCTAGACGATTTTCCAGAGTTGACGGAGGAAGACATTAGAGCGTGTTTAGAATTCGGCGGTTGAAACCGCTTCTTGTCAAACAAAGTCGGCCTCCGCAGACTATGAATTTAGTTTCAACCACGATGCCAGATGGTTGTACCATCCTTTTGATCGATCAAAGTAATCCCATTATCCTTAAGTTCGTTGCGGATGCGATCGCCCTCAGCAAAATCCCTAGCTTTCCGGGCATCTTTCCGCTGCTGAATCATCACCTCAATATCCGCATCACTCAAACCGTCAACAGCATCATTGCTATCACTTTCCGGCTGAACTTCTAAACCCAAAACCCCAGCCAAACTCACCAAAGTTACCCATTTTTGCTGCAACAAATCCGGCGAACTTTCTGTTTTTCCCTGATGCACTAAAACATTGCCTTCTTTGGCCAATTCCTTAGCCAATTCAAACAAAATCGTCACAGCGCCGGGAGTATTGAAATCATTGTCCATCGCTGATTGAAATTCCTGCACAGCTTTGCTATCCTGTCCAGTTTTCTCAACGTCCCAACTCAGTTGAGAACCGTAGCGCAGCCCAAACAGCAAACCTTCATTGATGGTATTCCAGCCATTTCTAGCGCTAGCGATCGCCTCTTCGGTAAAATCAATTTGACTGCGATACTGCGCCATCAACACAAACAGCCTCACCGCCATCGGTTCCACCGCTTTTGACTTCTCGCTTCCTTCCTTCTTACTCCCCCCCTTACCAAGGGAGTCTTCATTCTTACTCCCCCCCTTACCAAGGGGGGGCTGGGGGGGGTTAGATTCATTCTTACTCCCCCCCTTACCAAGGGAGTCTTCATTCTGACTCCCCCCCTTACCAAGGGGGGGCTGGGGGGGGTTAGATTCCAAATCACCCGACCAATTGCCCTCCAACAAATCGCGAATTGTAATAAAATTGTGCAAAGATTTCGACATCTTTTTGCCATTGACAGTCACAAAAGCATTGTGCATCCAATAATTAGCAAGTGACTTGCCAGTCGCGGCTTCAGATTGAGCAATTTCGTTTTCATGGTGCGGAAAAGTTAAATCGGAACCGCCGCAGTGAATGTCAATAGTTTCGCCCAAGCAATCGCGCACCATAGCCGAACATTCAATGTGCCATCCGGGGCGACCTTTTCCCCAAGATGAATCCCAAGCAGGTTCTCCGGGTTTAGCGCTTTTCCACAGGGCAAAATCAGAGGAATCTTGCTTTTTTTGAGCTTCTATTTCTGCGGTTTCCAATCTACCGCTAGCCCCGGCCTGCATTTCTTCCAACTTGCGGCCGGAAAGTTTTCCGTAATCGGCAAACTGCCTCACGTTATAGTAAACGTCGCCGCCGGAAGCATAGGCATAACCTTTATTTTCTAATTCGTGAATCAGCCGTTTAATGCCGTCGATTGTATGGGTGGCGCGGGGATATTCATCGGCCCTGAGAATATTCAGCTTGTCCATATCTACAAAATATTCCTCGATGAAGCGTTCCGCCACGGCTTCCATTGTGGAATTGGTTTCGCGGGCGCGATCGAGAATTTTGTCGTCAATATCTGTAAAATTCTGCACGTAGCGCACATCGTATCCCCGCCACATCAGATAGCGGCGCACCATGTCCCAAACAATGTAAGCGCGGGCGTGGCCGACGTGGCAGTAATCGTATACCGTAACGCCGCAGCAATACATCCGCACCTTTCCTGGTTCGAGGGGATCAAAAGGTGATTCGCGACGGGTCAAGCTGTTGTAAAGCGTTAGAGTCATTCGATTTTAGATTTTAGATTTTAGATTTTAGATTTTACAAGATTTACGCAGAAGCTCTATGTGTAGGGTGTGCAGTGCCCACCTTATCTGTATAGGTAGCGTCAAACCTTTTTTGGGTTCAGGAATGTTGGTTTGTAGTTGCGATCGCCCGTTAGCGAAGCTCGCACAAGAGTACCGCCCAACTGCCAGCCTACCAAATTTTGTACTAAATCTCCTCTATCCATAGTACCGCCCTGGCCGACTCAATCTCACATCTAATTCATGTCAGGGAATGTTGACAATTGTTTCCCTGACGATCCCCACAAGCGCTTAATTGTCAACATTCCCTGACAAAGTGATCCCCAAAATCACGAAAATGCGTATAAGTACCCAGAATTAAAGGAAAAGACCCCTTGACCCGATCGCAAGTTGTCTGCAACATTGAGTCATGACAAAACGATCCCAAAGAAATGCTTCGATTAAGCAGCACTGGGAGTCGAATAGCGCGTGTGCTGCCAGCACAGCGTTGCTAGCAGCACCGATCGCACTCACAAAATCGATCTTGTCAATCAAGAATCGACAGATAAAGCTTTATTTAGATCGAACGGTGCGCGCAGAAGCCAATAAGTCCAAACCCCCGATCGCATTGGGGAAAAGACAAGCTAAAAACAAGCAAGGCTTCAAAGGTTGGAGAGATTTGGAAGCTCGATAATATGTGGATTAAAAAGAGTTTCTAACTCAAAAAGTCAACACATTTGTGTTGAAACGAAAAATCTAACCCGCCATCCTAAATTAGTGGAGAACAAACTCATGGCAAAAGAACGCCCACCATTAGAAGAGATGACTTTGCGACAACTCCGCAGAGTTGCTAGCGAATGTGGAGTCTCTCGCTACAGCCGGATGCGGAAATCGCAACTCCTGGCATCAATTCAAGAAATTCAGCGCACCAAATTTTCCTACAGCCCATCTCGCAAACTAGAGGCACAAGAAGCAGTGGAAGCAGCAAAGTTTGAACTCGGTCAAGAAGATAGAACAGGCGGTTCTTTGTCGTCTGTAGATGAAGGTTTAGCAGATTTGCCCAACGGCTACGGCGAAAGCCGGGTGGTTTTAATGCCCCGCGACCCAGAATGGGCCTACACTTACTGGGACATTCCCAACGATCGCAAAGAAGAATTGCGTCGCCAAGGAGGACAGCAACTCGCCCTGCGGATCTACGACGTTACAGATGTTAACCTCGACATTCAAAGCCCGCACAGCATTCAAGAATATCCCTGCGACGAACTGGCGCGGGAATGGTACGTGCCAATCCCCGTGAGCGATCGGGACTACGCGATCGACATCGGCTACCGCTGTGCAGATGGCCGCTGGCTGGTATTAGCTCGATCGGCAGAAGTCCGCGTTCCTCCCGTCTATCCCAGCGACTGGATTGAAGATCAATTCATCACCCTCGATTGGGAAGAAGAATTGCAGGGCAAAACCTTCGCGGAACTGGTTCCTCCGGCCAAGAAACTCGCACAAGCAGTCAATGGCGGTGGTTACAGCACCAGCAACGCCATCTACGAACAAATCTTCGGCATGGCAGAATCGGCAGAATCCCTGCGTGTAGCGGGTTCTATCTTCGGTTCCATGCAGCACGTAGCCGGTTCAGTCCAGCAAGTCGGCATCCACGAACAAGCTCTCAGTTCCTACGTGTTCCCCTCCGGCGTCGGAATGTGGGCGGCTCCCACCATGTCCGGCCTCACCGCGTCGGGTGTCGGTATGTCCGGCCTCACCGCGTCGGGTGTCGGTATGTCCGGCCTCACCATGTCCGGTGTCGGTATGTCCGGTCTCACCATGTCGGGTTTCGGTATGTCGGGTGTCGGTATGTCGGGAGTTGGCTTCGCCGCCCCGATGCGCCCCCGCCAGTTCTGGTTAGTTGCTGATGCCGAACTGATTGTCTACGGCGCCACCGAGCCTGACGCTACCGTCTACGTAGGCGGACAGCCGATTAAACTCAATCCTGACGGCACTTTCCGCTTCCAGATGTCCTTCCAAGACGGCTTAATCGACTATCCGATTTTTGCAGTAGCAGCAGACGGCGAACAAAACCGCGCCATCCACTTGAAATTCAACCGCGAAACCCCAGAACGGCGCACCAATACCAAGCAGGATGCTGTTGTGGAATGGTTGGGCTAATCGCTCGCGGTCGATCGAGCAGCGGGCGATCGTTCAGGTTTGTGCCAATTTTTTAACCATCACAAGGCATAGCCTCAGCCGATCGTGATTTGTTAAGGTTAATCCCAGACAACAACCCATAACACCCCCTATACACCGTTCTCCTGTTTTGAGGAGCGGTGTTTTTTGTATTTAGTTTGTATTTAGGACTTACTCAGAAACCTGGTTTTTAGAGCAGAATAGATCGTCGATCGGGCGATCGACAAAAGTTATACCAATGCTTAAAAGTAGGGATAAATATAGATTGGATGCGAGCATCTGTAGGGACTTAGGCTGGGTGTAAGTCCCTACTTTGTTTCATCTGAGATATTGCACAATTCTCAATTACTTGTTTAGGAACAGGCAAGATGCCTGTTCCACAAAAGATGAATTTCATTGTGGAACAGGCATCTTGCCTGTTCTTGACAATGGTGCAAGATGTGAGTTTCATCCGATTGACAACTGCTATATTAGACAATTATCTCAATATCTCTCTATAGATAGATGTCTACTAAACTCCCCTTCCACCTACTTAAATCAAAATGTGCACTCTTCACTCAAGCATTATTAAGTAAGCTAAAGTTTACGTGAACAAACCTGACGGTCAACTGAGTACAGTTAGACCGCAGGCTTCTTTTTCCTTTTTTTCAAAGGCTTTTTATAGTGAGGTAGTTCCACCCCCACTTGCTAATATAGTATCCGAGTATTTCCAGATTATCAAGGGATATACAGAAATAATTGTCGCTTTGGGTACCTACACCCGACGAGCCTTTCATCCCAAGGAGTAATTCCCAACGGGGTACTTCGCGCAGCGCTCAGATTAATCCCCTTTAAATATACCGAGGGACTTCCCGGCTGGTAGTTAAATTTTTATTGCACAAACTGGCTAAATCCAGCGAAACAAAAGAAAGCGAGTTATCAAAGAAATAAGGCGATCGCACCGCCATTTCTCAAAAGCAAATGCAAAAAATAAATTCCCCGCAGCAACGAAGCCAGAAGCGTCCCCGTCTTTTAGCCTTATTCGCTGTCACATTAGCCACCGTCTTGCTTTTATTTATTCTGCCGGCACTGACTCAACAGCCAGTCGCGATCACCATGTTAATGCAAGGTCAAGACCTTGTTAACTGGAAACCCTTTGTCAAAGAATTTGAACAGAAAAACCCCGACATTCGCATCAACCTCATAGAAGGGCCTTTTGACAGCAATCTCATAGAAAATCTTTACACATCTGCCTTTCTTTTAGGCGAATCGCCCTACGACATCATCAACATGGATATTGTCTGGGTTCCCAAATTTGCAGCCGCAGGTTGGGTAAGCGATTTGACAGACAGAATTCCCCCCGAACAACTATCAAAATTTATCCAAGGAAACGTCGAAGGCGGGCGGTATCGGGGCAAACTTTATCGAATTCCCCACGCTTCCGATGCCGGAATGCTTTATTACCGCAAAGACATTTTAGAACAAGCGAAAATTCCAGCCCCGAAAACCTTTGAAGAGATGGTAAAAATCTCTCAAAACTTGCAAAAACAGGGAAAAGCAACTTGGGGTTATCTGTGGCAAGGTAAACAATACGAGGGAGTATCTGCGATGTTTGTCGAAGTGCTCTCCGGTTTTGGTGGCTTCTGGGCTAACCCGCAAACTTTTGAAGTTGGGTTAGATAAACCAGAAGCAATTAAAGCAGTGGAATTTCTCAAAAATACGATCGCCTCTGGCATTTCTCCTCCCGGTGTCACCACCTACGGCGAAGAAGAAACCAGGCTGTTATTTCAAAACGGCCAAGCGCTGTTTTTGCGAAACTGGCCCTATGTTTGGAAGCTGGCAAATGCCGAAGGATCGAATGTTAGAGGTAAAATTGCGATCGAGCCAATGCTCAGCAGTACCGGTCAAACAGGCGGTTCCTGCTTGGGCGGCTGGGGCTGGGGAATTGCCAAAACCTCAAAACATCCAGAACAAGCGTGGAAAGCAATTGAGTACCTTACCAGCGAGGAAACCCAGCGCAAATTTATTTTACAAACCGGTTTAGTTCCCAGTTACAAATCCCTATTTACCAACAAAGAAATAGTCGCCAAATATCCCCACTACCCGCAACTGCTAAAAGTAGTGGAACGATCATCTTTGCGCCCGCCCCTGGCACAATACGCTCAAGCTTCTGATATTTTGCAGCGCTATTTGAGTTCCGCTTTTACCGGGAGAATGAGTGCAGAACAAGCAATGAAAGCAGCCGCTAGCGAAACTCGCAATTTATTAGGTAGTTTGAAACAACCCCAAGCTTCGTAAATTTGACATCTTGCCTCTGTCAGAAACAGGCAAAATGCCTGTTCCACAAAGAGTTAGAAATAGGCAAAATGCCTGTTCCACAAAGAGTTAGAAATAGGCAAAATGCCTGTTCCACAAAGAGTTAGAAACAGGCAAGATGCCTGTTTCACAAAGAGTTAGAAACAGGCAAGATGCCTGTTCCACAAAGAGTTAGAAATAGGCAAGATGCCTGTTCCACAAAGAGTTAGAAACAGGCAAGATGCCTGTTCCACAAACCAGTTAATTCAATTGTGGGGAGTAGGGGTTGGGCTTCTAGCCCGCCCAAAAATAAATTAAAGGTGAACAAGATGCAATTAGACAAGATGCGACAGCGCGAACAAAAAACCGGGTGGATATTAGTAGCACCAGCTTTGATAATTCTGATGCTAGTATTTGCTTACCCAATATTGCGGGCTTTTTGGCTGAGTTTATTCACCCAAAACCTCGGTACAGAATTAAAACTGGTTTTTTCCGGTTTTGCTAACTACAGTCGAATGTTAGGTGACGGGCGTTTCTGGCAAACTTTAGGCAACACCACAGTATTTACTGTCGCCTCTGTTGTGCTGGAATTAATTCTCGGTATGGGCATTGCCTTAGTCTTAAATCAATCCTTCACAGGGCGCGGCATTGTTCGCACAATTTCCCTACTACCTTGGGCGCTGCCCACTGCATTGATGGGAGTAGCTTGGGCGTGGATTTTTAATGACCAATACGGGGTAATTAACGACATTTTGAGGCGTTTGGGATTGATTCAAAATAGCATTAGCTGGCTGGGAGATCCGACTTTGGCAATGATGGCAGTGATTACAGCGGATGTGTGGAAAACTACGCCCTTTGTCAGCTTGCTTTTGCTAGCGGGATTGCAATCAATTCCCGGTGATTTGTACGAAGCACACGCGATTGACGGCGCTAGTAGCTGGCAGAGTTTCCGTCAAGTTACCGTGCCCTTGCTGATGCCCCAAATTGTGATTGCTGTGCTGTTTCGATTTGCCCAATCTTTCGGCATTTTTGACTTGATTCAGGTGATGACGGGAGGGGGGCCGGCGGGGGCAACGGAGACGGTTTCTATCTACATTTACAGCACGGTAATGAGGTATTTAGACTTTGGGTATGGGGCGGCTTTGGTGGTGTGTACTTTTTTGATGTTAGTGGCAGCAGTTGCGATCGCCACTTATCTGTTATCGAGAGCCCGCATCAATTGATTTTAGATTTTAGATTTTAGATTTTAGATTTGAGGATTGTAGATTGTAGATTTTAGATTGCTGAACGGTTTAAATTTTTCCTTTCATTGGTATAAATTATGTCGATCGCCCGCGAACAACCTAGCAAAAAAACCTTTGACATCCGGCAATTAATCTTGCCAATCTCAGCGCTCTTAATTGTCGCATATTTCCTTGCACCCATTATCTGGCAAGTGTTAACTTCTTTCAAAGTAAATGCGGATATTTCGGCGATTCCCAACGTCTACATTCCCAAACGAATTACTTTCGAGCATTACCTGTCGCTGTTCCAGCGCCGCCCGTTTGCACTTTACATTTTAAATAGCGCTTTTGTTTCGATTACTTCAACATTACTGTGTTTAGCAGTAGGCGCTCCCGCAGCTTACGCTTTAGCCCGGTTGCGGCTGTGGAGCGAGAGAATTATCCTGGCAAGTGTGACGATTGTAACGCTATTTCCGGCGGTGCTGCTATTTTTGGGACTGCTGGAAATTGTCAAAGCTTTGGATTTAGGCAATAATTATTTAGCCTTAATTATTCCTTACACTGCTATCAATCTGCCGCTGACAATTTTGGTGATGCGGAGTTTCTTTCAACAGTTGCCAAAAGATTTGGAAGATGCGGCTAAAGTTGACGGCTACAACACTTTTCAAATGCTGTGGCAAATCGTACTGCCGATGACATTTCCCGCGTTAGTAACAACGGGAATTTTAACATTTATTTCAGCTTGGAACGAGTTTATTTTTGCACTGACATTTATGACTCGCGAATCTCTGAAAACTATTCCCGTCGCAACTGCTCAACTCAGCGGGGTGTCAGTATTTGAGATTCCTTACGGCCCGATCGCCGCAGCTACCGTTTTGGGAACTTTGCCCTTGGTTTTGCTGGTTTTGGTGTTCCAGCGGCGCATCGTTCAAGGTTTAACTGCGGGGGCGGTAAAAGGATAGTTTAGAACTGGTTCCTAGGCTCTGCCTGGGAACCGATATCTAGAGGCTCTGCCTCGCTTGTTAAACAGGAAAATTGGAGGCAGAGCCTCCGGATATGCGTTACCAGGCAGAGCCTGGAAACGAGTAAACAATCAACAGTCAACAGTCAACAGTCAACACTTTAAAAATCATGGCAAAATTGCAACTCAAAAACCTCAATAAAACCTACAGCCCTAAAGTTGTTCCCGTGAAAGACATTAGTTTGGATGTCAGCGAAGGGGAATTTCTGACTTTGTTGGGGCCGTCGGGGTGTGGTAAATCTACGACGCTGCGGTTAATTGCAGGGTTGGAACAGCCGACTAGGGGGGAGATTAGAATTGGCGATCGCAATGTCACTTATCTCAGACCGGGCGATCGCGATATTGCAATGGTTTTTCAAAGTTACGCGCTGTATCCGCACATGACAGTATACGAGAACATGGCATCGAGTCTCAAACTTCGCAAAATATCCTCCAGCGAAATCAATCGGTTAGTGACAGAAGTTGCGACATCCCTCGGATTGACGGAATTAATCGATCGCAAACCAGGAAAACTATCAGGCGGACAGCGGCAGCGAGTGGCCCTCGGCCGCGCATTAGTGCGCCAACCGGAAGTATTTTTGCTCGACGAACCTTTGAGCAATCTCGACGCATTATTACGGGAAAAAGTTAGGGCCGAACTCAAACAATTATTTTCTTCCCAAAAAGCTCCTGTAGTGTACGTAACTCACGATCAAACCGAAGCCATGACGCTTTCAACAAAAGTCGCAGTTCTCAACAGCGGCAACGTGCAGCAGCTCGATCCGCCACACTTAATTTATACTCGTCCGGCAAATCAGTTTGTAGCTGGTTTTGTGGGCAGCCCGCAAATGAATTTGCTAGTGCTTAAATGCCAGGAAAATTTTGCTAAGTTGGGGGAGTTTGGAGTTCCACTCCCAAATATGCCGACTGTGCCGCCAGAAATTGTCTTAGGAATTCGCCCGGAACACGTCGGCTTTGCAGATGTAGAGGCCGGCAAGATGTCGGCCCCAGAGGCAATTAAAGGTGAGGTTTTTTTAGTGGAAAACTTGGGGATGCAAAATTTAGTTAGCGTCCGAGTTAAAGGTGTGGAGTCAGTAACGGTGCGGGCTTTGCTGCCAAATGACCGCCACTGGAATTCCGAAATTGTAGAGCTGGTTTTTCCGCCTCAGTTGCTGCACTGGTTTGACGTGAAAACGGGCGATCGCTTGCAATAAGAATTTGCCCTGCATACCATGCTTGATTAAAAATTGTCTAACCATGTGTATAAAAATATGTTTTTTGCTTCTAACTAAGTTATGACTTTAGTTAGAGGTAGAACTATTTGGCTGCTGTTAAGGTGATATTCATGTGTGAAAAAGCTAATTGGCTGACACATAGGTTGCGTGTTTACCAGATTTTATCGCTAACCTATAACTCTATTTAGGTGGTTAATCGCAAGTTAAAGCTAAGTTGGCTTTACCTCGCATTAGCTGCTAAATTTGGAGCGAGTCAATTAGATGAAAAAATGTTGAAAATTATCACCAATTAACTTCGGGAGTATTACTGAGATGAATTTGATTTCCACAGCCATTGCTCGAATTAGTTCCCTGCTTAAGGGCTTTCAAATTAAGAGTTTTTTGAGTGTTGTCCTAGTCGGTTTTTTGCTGCTAACAACAAATGTTGATTCGGGAAGCAGTAACAAAGGTTTTGGCGCGCAAGCCAGCTCAAAGTCTGAGCTCAACAATCCTGAAAGACCCCAAACAACACGGGAATGGAGGCAAGAAGCTCGCGAAACCTCAGACTCTCCCGGCGAACGAGCTCAGAAGATTGGCCAAGAAGCAGGAGCAGCCGTGAAAGAAATGGGGGAGATGTATCAAGACACTGCTAAGAGAAGTATCCGCGAATTAAAGGATTAGTAGCTCCCACTAAAAAAATATAACACTGAGAAACCTGATTGCTTTCGGGGCGCAGCCAAGAGTGCTCGCCCTTCCGGGTTTCTGGACACCTGAAAAGTTTGACGTTTAAAATAGGTTGAGCTAGTTAATACGACAGACGCAATCAAGTAGGCAATCATAAATAAACTAGAACAGATGCTCAAAAACCCAGTTTCTCAGGTGAAACTGGGTTTTTGAGTTGGAAGTCTTTTATGTTAAATCAAATCCATTGTGACTTAGCTAGCCTCTGGAATACGAGTTCGAGGTCAAACTACGCAAACTTTCGTCTCTTTCCCTTTAGACGAATAAATAAGTGGTAAAGCGCTTAGGTTGCACCTAACATCTTGCACCATTCTCAGGAACAGGCAAGATGCCTGTTCCACAAAGAGTGAATTTTCTTGTGGAACAGGCATCTTGCCTGTTCATACAAAGCTTATTGAGAATGGTGCAACATCTCAGTTGCACCCTACATATAGAAGTTGCAGGTAATTCCTGATGAATAAACATCTTAACAGTCTTTGCTTAACCGGCCTGCTGTTCATCCTGCCTGTTTGTTCTGCGACAATTGCCGGCGCTCAACTTCCCGAAACTTCGGAGACTAATGCCAAGCAAACAAATCTCCTCAAAAATGAACTATTTTTTGGCTTAACCAAACCGGGATGCGAGACAATTTATGAATCAGAATAGCAGGAGTTTGTCAAGGCAGTTATTACCCCTCGCTTTCGGGAATGGCTAACCGTATTAGACGGCTCAGGGCAGTTTCTCAACAGATCGGGAATTCTGATTAGAGAAAACTCTAAAATAGTTATTTTAATTTATGAAAGGAGTCCTAAAAAAAATCAAGCTATTCAGGAAATTATCGAAACTTACAAGCGCACTTTCCAGCAAGAGTCAGTGCTGCGGGCAACCAGCGAAGTTAAGGTTTCTTTCTGATGTGGTCATCCAATCAGCGTATTTATGATATTATTCGTGGTAATCAAGGTCATATCCTCAAAGATACTTAGGGTGCGGGTGCAAGAAAAATCATAATTTGTGGGTATCGATCGCAGACTGCAAAAAATCGCTATAAAAACCTGGCCGGGAGAAAACAAAAATATGATGAATGACGGCAACCAAAAAGCTGAAGCGCCTGAAACCGAGGATGCACAAAATTTGTCCGGCATGGCGAAAGCTTTTCTTGTGAACGTGGCTTGGTCTTACGCAGAGGCATTGGAGCTAATGAAACGATCGCGAAATCCACAGGAACCAGCGCCGCAATCTCCTATAGAACAAGTCGAACCCGATACTGAAAAAAATTAATGAAGGACTATTAATGCGATCGATTTGCCAAATTATCTGGGGGTGCGATCGCAATAGTCAATTAGCTGTTTTGAGTTAAGAACAATCTACTCAGAACAGCGAACTGTGCAGCTTAAGCCGAATTTGTATTGGATTTTACAATAAAAAAAAACTGAAAGCCCCGTGACCCTTCAACAAGCTCAGGAAAAGCTTTAGTCCGGGGATGACAACTGCGTTGCAGGTTGGAACCTCAACCTATATCTATCCCTAAAAGGGATTTAAACTACACTAATGTACGGTTTTACCGCTACAGTGTACAAAACAAATAACCAATTTTTAGATCGGTCTCATGTCTAATTCAAAAATGATTGGTAAAGCGATCGCAAGTAGCCTTTGCTTGGGCATCCTCATTAGCTTCAACGCCGCCCTCGGTTCAGCATCCGCAGCAACACCAACAATTGCCCAAGAAACAGCAGCCCCGGCCGCTAGCACCCTCGACCAGCAACTCCTAGGCCAATGGCAAGGCACAGTCCCCTCCGGTCAGTCTTTCACCTTCGTCTTTGCGCCAGAAGGCAAATTGTTTCTCATGGCTAAAGGCCCCGACGGAGCTGCCCGCGCCAAAGAAATGAGGTACAAAGTTAATCTGGGTGAAAAACCGATGCACATTGATGTCGGCCTCAGCAGCACAGAAACCGTTGAGACTGTTTTTGAGTTGACTCCCGAAGGTCAAATGCGGCTTCAGTTGCAAGGCACGAATCCCGGACAGGCGAGGCCTAATTCCTTAAACGAGCAGGCAACTGTGTTTAAAAAGGTCTCCGAGGCCACTGCACTGCCTGCTGACACTCAAGTCATCGGTTTTTAAGGAAAATTGCAGGCAGAAGTATAATTTGGTGAAAAAACGGTTGCTAATTTTGGGGGGGACGGGGGATGCTGCGGAACTGGCGGTGAGAGCGTCTCAAATTGCTGATATAGAGGTGGTTTCTTCGCTAGCAGGACGCACTCAACAGCCTTTTACCCCCAAAACGGGTACGGTGCGAATTGGGGGGTTTGGTGGGGCGGCTGGGCTGGCGGCGTTTTTGCGCGTTAGCTCAGCCCGCCCCTACGGGGACTACGCCCACGGAGTCGATCGCCCGATCGACTTCTTAATCGATGCTACTCATCCGTTTGCGGCTCAGATTTCTGCCAATGCTGCTGTTGCTGCTGCTGAATGTAATGTGCCCTTTTTGATGCTGGTGCGGCCTGCTTGGGAGAGGGTGGAGGGCGATCGCTGGATTGAAGTTGCGGGCCACTCGGAGGCTGCGAAGGCTTTATTAGGGCTGTCTCAGCGGGTGTTTCTGACGATTGGTAGGCAGGAATTGGCTGCTTTTGCTGGTTTGGATGCTATTTGGTTTTTGATGCGGGCGATCGATCCTCCGGCAGTCAATTCTCCTATTCCTAATGGTAAGTTGTTATTAGCAAGGGGGCCTTTTTCTTTGGATGAGGAGCGCCAATTACTATTAGAATATCAGATTGATACTATTGTTAGTAAAAACAGTGGGGGCGGTGCTACTTATGCGAAAATTGTTGCGGCTAGGGAACTGGGAATTCCGGTGGTGATGGTGCAGCGGCCGCCGATTCCCGATGTTGAGCAGGTTGCTGATGTTGCAGGGGCGATCGCTTGGTTAGTTAAGCAGTTATAATATCAAATTGGTTAGCATTGGAATAGTAATTTCGAGTTCACTGTTAACAGTTAACGGTTGACTGTTCACTGTCAACAGTCAACCGTCAACTTCATTTCGGTGTTACCGGAAATGATATTAGTAGGGTTTCAAACATCGGCCAGGTTAGGTCTTTTAGTAATAGTTGATTTCCGGGCTGGATGATTATTTGTTTTAGTTCTAGTTGCATTTTTTGACTGTTTTAAGAGGATTTGAAATATAAAATAATTTCAGTTAATAGATTTTAGCAATTCACAACTTATGCGGAATTGCTGTTACAGATTAAGATTCAATTTATTGAAAGCTATTAGGGGCAGCCAGTTACGGGATCATTTCCTTCAGCAGTTCTCATGCCTCCTATGATAGTGTCCACGATCGCACACTGCTTAGCACCACCGTTAACAGTAGAAACTGTGGCAACAAACGGAGTTGTGGAGGGCCTACCCTGATAGTCAAAAGTGATTGAGGGTGCATTAGTTAAAAGTCTAATAGTGCCGGGTTTAATTTCGCCTCCGCTGCTGAAAGTCTCTTTTCGTATCTCTTTTTTTAACGGATCGGGTTCTGCTGGATTGGTATCTATCTCAACTCTTGGCGGATCGAAAGATGGGGTAGAAGATGAGGTATAAAATGTAACTCTGACATCCCGCTTAGTTCGCTTTGCTTCGCTTTGTGCAGTTCGTAATGATTGGAAAACTCGATCGTTCACTGTGCGAACTCTTTGTCTGTTGATGAATCCCAGCCAGCTTGGAGCGGCGATCGAGCTGAATATACCTATGAGCAACGCTATCACGAGCACTTCTAGAAGGGTGAATCCTCCATCGCCTTTTCTGGATGCAGTTTTGTTGAAATTAGGGCTGGGCTTGGCAGCCGATTTATGCAAAAGTTTTAATAATATTGGTGGGGTTTTCATCGTATTCTCCTATTGTTTATCGGCGGGCGGCGATTCGGAAATGTGTTTCAGGCATCAGTTAGTTTCCTCGCGCACCTAGACCTTGTACTTGCACGGTTGCTGTTGGGAAATATGCCGATTTGTTGGCATCATAATCAGCATCGTTGGCTTGAAGGCGGCGGAGACTATTTCCTCTGATAGTCACTCTGGCTATGTTTTTAGAGGTATCTACACAAGCGTAGAAGCTATTTATACCTTCTGTATCGGTTACTCTTAGGGTTGTTTCTGTCAATGGTTGTGTAGTTTTGAGATTGATAGGATTACCAAGAGCAGTCTGGCATTCAGTTCCTAGCAATGCCGTATCCGAGTTTTTAGTGTGGTCGATGTAGTTAACCAGTACCTGGGGCTTTGTTGCCCCGGATTTAGGATTTGTTAGTCCCGTCGGATCTGTCACTTTTTCTGTTGGTTTAGTAAAGTCAAACTCTTTACTAAAAGCTGGATCTCGTTGTTGAGTGTCTTTTGTGTCAGTATCACTGTAGTAAATATCTGCAATACTTGTCGCGTCAGGGTTTTTGATTCCATCCGTAATTTCATAGCGGGCTATACGGCTAGGACAAGTGCCTCCTGAAGGCTGACACCAAGTAGCGTCGCTGTCTTTAATTTGGTAGTAGGCAACTAATGATAGTACATAGGTGTCGTTGCATTTACCAGGGTTAGTATCGCAATCTTTTGGTTTTACCGTCTTAGCAACTTCTGGGTTAAAAGGAATAGAATTTTTCCTCGGTTGCTGCTTCCAAAATACGAGGATCGGAGTTCCATTATCAGGTTTAGGAAGTTGGTCTTTGATAGCAGGGATGCCTGTAGGAGTAGTGGTGAGAGTGCTGGTAGTGGCGGGATTATTATCGTAAATATAAATAGCTTGACTCAAATCTTGGGAGATGAAATCAGCGGCGGCCTGAAGGTCTTGCTCGGTATTTGATTTGACTTGTTCTCTCCTGTCGGTATTCAACATATCGACTACAAAACCGAGCATCGGCGTGATGATTAAAAACGCCATAATTGCTCCGACTAATAGCTCGACCAAAGTCATGCCCTTTTCGGTTTGAACTGGCCCGGAGCGGTTTCGCTGGTGCTGACTTTTTAGAAGCAACCTGAGTAAAGTTTTCATTTTGACTTTTCCTTTGTCAAAGGGGGGGAGCGGTTTTAATCTAATAACAAGGAATTTAATTTGTACACTTTTGAGAATCACCTTGGAGGCGAGTGCACAACGATCCATAGGAGGAGGTCTCTCCTGTAGTAGGGGGAATTTGTGATTGCATTACCACCAAAGGCGCTTGAGGATTGCCCAGACCGGAATTAGCGACTGATTGCTGTGTAGTTGTCATCGGCTTTCCGGTAAACCCGTCGGCTCGGTAAACCCGCACAATCAGGTTGTAGCCTGTGTCTGTGGGAATAGTGGTTCCTGTATTTGGGGGACGAACACCCTGAATATAAAAGTCTTTGCTGCTAGCACAACCTCCCCCATCCGTGTCAACGCAGTACAAACCACTGGAGCTTGTAGGAGCAGCAGGAATAGGATTAGCATCTGCGGTAGGAAAACCTACTGGGCTTTTTGCATCATTAGGTCTGATCGCCCCCACTCTCAGAGCGTCAATGTAAGCTCTCCCCGCCATAGCAGCCAGTTCGATCCGCCGCGCTTGGACGCGAGTTGCTACTGAGTAAGCCATCACAGGGGCGATCGCAATCATCAGTACCGAAACCACAATCATCGCTACCAAGGACTCGATAATCGTGTAGCCAGAATCTTGTGGCTTCAGTTTTTGGGCGCAACTGCCAGATTTACTCTCAGTCGGCTGGCTGCTGAATCCTGTTTCTGTCTTTGCTCCCTTGAATAACAAGGGTTGCGAGTAGCTGTTGTCTTTTAGTAGTTTATTCATGGTTAGGCACCTGCTTTAGATTTGCAGAATGAATCTGTTGGGCGCAACTTGTCGTCAGTGACAGCTTTCGTTGTCCCGTCCTTATCAAGGAAAGCACACAACAATGTTTGTACCCACTCATCATCGCGAGGTACTTCCTGGAAATACTCATCCGGGGTGCGTTTTGTGGGAGGAGTCGTGAACTTTCGGGTAAACAAGTCGGGTGGCTGAGATAGTAAGCCCAAGTCATAACCCCAATTCCGAGCAGGAGGGGTGAAGAATGGAAGGGCACCGGCGCCGGCATCTGTTCTGTATAAAGCTCTTGGAACACCGCCAGTGTAAGTGACTGCGGGTGGGGCTGGACTCGGTGGGTTTGGCGGTGAATCGAAAAGACTCCGCAACTTAGTACCTAAAGCTATCTGCTGGGAAGCCAGCGGATCTAGAATCGGGATATAGGGCGCGGTGCTGTAAGCACTCCGGCCGAACTGAATAAAGGAACCCTGGATGTTTGTGGAAACTGCCCCGGAATTCCAGCTTTCCAAGAAGCGGGGCAAGTTTTGCAGGCCTCCGTTAAAGTCACCGACATTACCGAACGAGCGCGAAGGAGTATCGTTCGAGCCTACGACCATATTAAATGTTGTGTTTACAGCCCTCGTTATCCACCCGGTTGCGTTCACAATAGCTGTACCTAATGGCAAGCTGGTCGATGAAGTAACTGCAGGCGCCGCCGTTACAGTTTGGATCTGCAAAACCGGCATTAATAGCGGCTGCGAGCCTTCAGCTACGGTTCCTGGGAGTGCTGATAATGGGTATTCGGGTAGTGATTTTGCGGCTAATTTTGGCATATCTGCACCGCTCCCGTCCTTCCGCGCCTGGTTAAACACATAGGGAAATTTTTCTGAACCATAAGTCACTGTAGTACCGCCAGCCACAGCAGTCGTGGCAAACCACAGAGAATTATCTGTTAAATTTGTGCCTGGCCCAGCAACAACTGCTGTGCCACTAATCCCTAAAGGCGTTGGATTGTTGTTTGCATCTAGCACCAGAGCACTTGGAGAGGTGCTTCTTTGAAAAGCAACTCGGCGGGGGAAGCGTTGATATTGGGGCGCTGGGGGAGCAGCAGTTGTTCCGGCTAGCCAATCTGCAGAGGGCACACCAACATTTGCAGAAAGCTTAGTTTGCGGATTGACGAACCAGTCTGCATCCTTACAGGCAGAAACCGGGATTTTGTTACAAACTTCCATTAAATACTCTGGGAATTTCCCGCGTCGCTGCACTGGAGTAACAAAGTTGTTGAAGTAAGAACTTGTAATCGGGGGAGTGGTGGTGACGTAGGTAGCATCTGTCAGCGCTGTAGTGCTAGCACCTGTGGTACCTAGTAAATTTCCGTTGTTTGAAAACGCCCCGCTGGAAAGTCCGTTTGTCACAAAGTTGTTGCTGTAAAATCCTTGCTGTTTGCGATACATTACAGCAGCAGCACCGGCATTATTTCTCAGGTCAAAATCTCCCTCGTTGCGGAAGCCAAAACGGTAATTTTTTGAAAGCAGGGTGACAGCATCTGCCAGTATGTTGGCGGGACGCCAGGTGTCGCCGGTTGTACATTTACCACCTAATCTGGGGTCGTTTGGGCGACAGGCAAAGTTCTTATTGAGGTTTGCGGCTGCGCGATCGTAAAAGGCACTCCAATCACCCACGGCCTGAGTAAACTCTTCGCCGGAGTGAAGGTTAAATTCGTTTTTGATGTAAACGGGTAAATTAGATGCCAAAGTCAGCCCCTTTTCCATGACCACATCCGCCACAGTAGCGGAGGAACCAGGAAGTCTGCCTAGCTCCTTACCATTGACAAGTAGAATTCCGTTGGGCTTGCGAGTAGGGTCTAGCCGGGAATCTGTGGGGCTGACTGTTGCGCTACTACTTTCATCTATGCCACCTGCGGCAAGACCAGGGCGAGCACTGCGATCGGGCAGCGCATCGTCGCGAGTGGCATAAATAATCCCGCTGTTTGGCAGTAAATACTCGTCCGTTCCAAATTTAGTCCTTCGCAGTACATCAAGGTCTATCTGAGTGGCACGAATTTCTAAAGGTTGCCTTTCTTCTAAGGGCTGGTTGTAATTCCCTGTTAGTTTTGCTGCTTGGGCACCTGTGGTCGGGCTGCTCAGCGTAAAGGCTTCGTTAACGTTGGTGGTAGTCGGATCATCACGATCGATCGCCTTGATTTCTCTGGCATTCAAAAATGCTACTTCTTGGATAGCCCCGTGAGGAATCAGTGCCGGATTGGGAGCTATCTCGCCCTTAAGTATCTGTAGCGCGCAATTCGTTGAGTCGATCGCAGCTTTTTCTGCCAAATTGCGATCGGTGTCTGCTTTCACAAGAGCATCTCTCAACGGCTTATTAGCAAACCGACCGTCGGGGAAGACTAAATTAGCTTGCATATCTAAAGCGGCTTCTCCGCCACTAAGCAAGCCTGTTGTAGCAGAAAGCGTTGAAGCGCCACCCGGTCGCGCTTTCGGGGGGGCGTAGGTGATGCCGTTGTTGGAGCCGATAAAGGTCTGCCGTCTTCCTAGCCCAGGTGCGCGTGTTGCGATATCTGGTGCGAGCGCTCCCTGGCCGCTGACATCGGGTAGGCTTCCCGTCGAAATGTTTCTCGCTGTGGAAGCGTTGCTAGGGTCGTAATAGGTGCTTACGCAGGCCAGCGGTTTGTCATTCAACTCTCCCTTGGCCGGGGGATTATCTTTATAGTGATAAACTACCGTCGCCCGCATCCGCAAATCGCCTTTGGCATATTTCCTAGCGGTGGTAGCTTGCTCAACAATACCTGGAAGTAGAGTAGTAGAGGCGACTGCTGGTGGGAGAGTGGCGCTGATATCGGTAGGACTAGACCAAGCTGGGTCCCAGCTAATCCAGTTACCGGCAACATTATCATATACTTCTGACCCCTGCCCCAGTGGTGACATCGGCATGGAGTCGGGCCAGACGACACGGTACTGCTCAGTGGCGGCGGTCGTTGTTGGGTCGTCGTAAGTAGCAGTAGGGTCTAATTCCCCGCCTTTGAGCGCACCACTCGAAGGATTTATCCAGCTAGGCGGTGGGAGGAATGAATTAGTGCGATCGTAAACCCCTGCACCAGTAATGACGCGCAAACCGCCAATGCCATCCAAGGGATTTTTCGGGTTTCTTGCTGCTTCTTGTTCCCAAAAACCGTTGCGGTCTGTCGCTCCTACATCAGCGATCTTTGTCACCTGGGACGATCGAGTGCGCGGAAAATTAGGATCTAGGGGGTCGATCGAATTCCACTTCGCTGCTGGTATTTCTTCCGGCTTACTGGTAAATTCGGATTTGGTGGCGTCCCATCTCTTGGCTGGTAGGTTGTTGCCTACCACAACGCGATCACCCAGAAATTGTTCTTCTTCAGGTTCTTTTGAGGGG
The DNA here is from genome assembly GCF_036700545.1 of Microcoleus sp. SVA1B4. Lineage (NCBI taxonomy): Bacteria > Bacillati > Cyanobacteriota > Cyanophyceae > Oscillatoriales > Microcoleaceae > Microcoleus > Microcoleus sp. SVA1B4. The sequence continues at coordinate 3,656 of NZ_JAUBPB010000048.1, read as the reverse complement.
TCTGTTGCTTCTAGCTGAGCAAGCGTTAGGTTAACTTTGGTTTCCGCAAGGCTTGTCCATTTGTCTATTGGTCTTAGGGTCTCTTTTGTGCCTTCAATGGGTGGGGTTCCGGCAGGTGTTGACCACGGAAGACCGTAACCCGCCGTTGCGTCTCCTCCAAGTGGCACTTCCGCATAGGGAACCTTGCGGAGCATCTGCTTAAAATATTCTGTCAGCGCTTGTTTACGATCTAGGGTTTGCGGTCGCTGCCGCACTGACAACGGATCGTTAGCCTCCGGGTTGGGACTGGCGGGGTTTCCCATCTGCCCTTGTACTAGCAAATCTAGGCGCTTTGTATAGGCTTCGTCATTGTAAAGAACATTCAATCTAGAATCGCTAGTTGATTCCGTACCCGCCTTAATTTCTAATTTTTTACTCAGCATGAATGCGTTTTTTCCGCTCGTAGGGAGGCTACCTTGTTTGAAAAGGTGCACGTCCACTGCATTCTTAACGGTGTTGTTACCAGACCAACCATTTACTACATTACCAGCCACAACAATTTTGCTACCTTCTTGTTCGTAGAAACAAGAATCTGGGCTGCTGACCTGATACAGTTTTATGCTGTTAGAATTATTCAACCCTGTCACTAGCAAATTACTGTTTGTGAATATCCGCCCGTTTAGATTCAACGGAGGTCCCGGCGATATGTCTAGATCGTTTTCATAAACAACCGCGTTGTTGGGGATCGGAATAAGAGCTTGGTCTTGCTGATATTCCAGGGCTGAAATGCTAGAAGTTCCTGTGAATTTTTGATACTTAGTAGGATCAGGAGCAGCCGCAACATCTGCTTCTGTCATCGGTACGTTAACTGTATAAACGAAAAAACTTTTTTTAAGTTTCCCGTCTATCCTGTACCAGCCTGAGTCCCCCGCTAAAGTAGCGACCGTACCTCCACCCTGTTCGCAACCAGCCTTAAGTGGCTTCTGCGGTGGCTTTCTTGCCTCCAACGGCTCTCTTTTTCTTTCAAAGTCCCCCAAAGTAGGGGCTTGCGTGCCCCTTGGGGGGGTGCGGAAGAATATGCCGTAGAGGGTAAAACTGTCAAATTTGCCATCTCCATTTGTATCGACGGGATATCTCCAAGCAGTATTTATAGATTCGTTGGTTTCGATATCAAAGCCAGTATCGTTAACCTTAAAATCGGGACTTATGCCACCGCTACCGTCTAGGTCATACTTAAGTCTCAGGCGTTCTTCGTCCCCAAAGGTATAATTATCAACTGTACTTCCAGGTGTAGTGGGGTTGGCGATCGGCAAATACAAGTCTGCATCAGAAGGGGTACCCCGATTCTGGGTTTGCTCCAGCAGGAACTGAATTTTCGCTTTTGCCCGATCGAGCGCGGGAGTCGCGGCCGCCAGCACCTGCTGGTTCACGCGCACGTTACGCGCCGTATTCGCCCGATCGAACGATCGCAGGGTAATCGCCACAGTCAACAAAATGACTACCAGCAACACCATCGTCACCGTCGGCAGCACAAACCCCGCCACCGGCAGTCTCGCCCTCCGGCCCATAGCCATCAGGGTTTGCAGCATTGCTCTCATCAGCCGCTTCGCCCCGGATCTGGTAACACCAGCAATCCGCCGCAGCAGGGATACGATAACTTTGGATAATTTGCTCTTAAACATTGACGCCTTCCTGAATAATTTCAGAGATGGTATTGCTGGTAGTTACTGCTCGACAGTACAATCCCATCTTTATTGTTCCCATTTTCCACAACCTGCATATCAGCCTCTTGCACAAATTTTAATTTGTACCTTGGCTGAAAAATAAAACCCACAAACCCACAACCAAAATCGCCGCCGATAATATATTTTTCAGCGAAAGATTTGCCCCGCAGGGATTAGATATTCCTAACTCCACTCTAATCTAGTTAAATTGAAATGTCAGGGGTCAATCGATTTTCGATTTTCGATTTTCGATTTTCGATTGACTTGCGCGAGATAAATGCGGGGGCTTGAGGATTTTCGATTTTCGATTGACTTGCGCGAGATAAATGCGGGGGCTTGATACCACCTTTGAAATTCGTGGTCAGACCCAGAGTGAATGCGATCGCCCAAAAACAGCGATCGCGATCGTATCCCATGTATTTCCCAGCCCTTATCTGGCAGGCTTTGTTGTTGTGTTCGCCTTGCTAGCGCTTTTCAACCACCGGAATCTACAATCACGATCGGCCCATCGAATCGTTATGCCTGTCAGCGCGATCAAATCTAAATTGGGCGATCGAATTGCCGTAATGCCCCTAAGTGCGATCGAATTGCCCTAATGCCCCCAAGTGCGATCGAATTGCCCTAATGCCCCCAAGTGCGATCGAATTGCCCTAATGCCCCCAAGTGCGATCGAATTGAGATGTTGCACCATTCTCAATAAGCTTTTTATGAACAGGCAAGATGCCTGTTCCACAAGAAAATTTACTCTTTGTGGAACAGGCATCTTGCCTGTTCCTGAGAATGGTGCAAGATGTGCGATCGAATTGCCCTAATGCCCCCAAGTGCGATCGAATTGCTGTAATGCCCCCAAGTGCGATCGAATTTCCGTCTTGCGCCCCAGCCCGCCGGGGGTTAAAAACCCCCGTCTCATAGCTAAAGTCCTCTAAAGAGGACTAATCAAATATTAAGATATTAGATATATAAATACATCTTCAGTCCTTTTCAAAGGACTTGCGCTATGAGACGGGGGTTTTAACCCCCGGCGGACAATCGGTACAAATGCCAAATCCGAAACACTGTCAGTACAAGTGCCAAATAAACCTAGCATCCCCACCCATGAAACAACCCCCCAAACCCCCCGACTTCATCATCATCGGCGCCCAAAAAGGCGGCACAACATCCCTGTACAATTACCTAATCCAACATCCCCAAGTCGCCCCCGCAGTCCAAAAAGAAATCCATTACTTCGACTTCAACTTCGACAAAAGCCCCGACTGGTACTACGCCCAATTTCCCCAGCCCCAAACAAGCGAAAATCTAGTAACCGGAGAAGCCAGCCCCTACTATATCTGTCACCCCCAAGTTCCCCAGCGAATTTATGATTTATGTCCCAAAGTTAAAATAATCGCCCTGCTGAGAAACCCAGTAGAACGCGCAATCTCCCACTATTATTACTATATCAAAATAGGCTACGAATCCCTATCATTAGAAAGTGCGATCGCCGCCGAACCCGAAAGACTCAAAGGCGAAATAGAAAAACTCCAAGCCAACCCAAACTACTACAGTTACGAACACCAACACCACAGTTATCTAACCCGCGGCATTTACGCCGATCAACTCCCAGCCTGGATGAAACTTTTTCCCAAATCACAACTTTTAATCCTCAAAAGCGAAGACTTATATACCAATCCCTTCGGCACATACAACAGCGTCTTAGAATTTCTAGAATTGCCGCCGCACCAACTACAAACCTACGAAAAATACAACGCCACCCAATATACCCCCATCAGCGAGACAGTATACGACCAATTGAGAGCATATTTTCGATCGCACAACCAAAGACTAGCCCAATTGTGCGATCGAGACTTCGGCTGGGACTAATCATTTCGGGAATTGTAGGGGCGGGTTCACCCACAATAATCGTCAATAATCCACAATCTCGTAAACCCGCCCCCACCCAACGGTAAATCTATC
>NZ_JAUBPB010000047.1:0-52429 GCF_036700545.1 Microcoleus sp. SVA1B4 | reverse complement strand
TTCTACTCCGTTCGACTTGCATGTGTTAAGCAGACCGCCAGCGTTCATCCTGAGCCAGGATCAAACTCTCCGTGTTGGATTGTTTTTTTGGCTTACGTCAAGTTCTTTCTACTCAGCTATAAAAGCTGGTTTTTTTCCCTTGACTTTTTTCTCGTTGTTTGCGATATTGAGTTCAGCTCTCGCTTTTACTCTCTATCTTAATTTTTTGACGAGGTTAATAGTGCTTTAAGCTTTCAAACTATTCTTTTTTCTAGGTTCAGTTTTCTACCTTTAGTTCGCGGTTGTTTGAACCGCTTCCCTTCTGGCGCTTTATTAATATACTTATTCCGCAAGGTGTTGTCAAGCGTTTTGTGAAAATATTTTTGAGGTTTTTTGGAACCTATACACACCAAGGGTTTGAGCTACTGATTTCCGATCCTGCCTCCGCTGGCTGACTCCTTTTTCCGGGAAGGGGTCTTTTTTTTGGGCAAGATTGGACTTTTGAGGGGAGTATCTACCGCGCATGGGTAGAATATCTCTACGTGTAGCTGTTTTATATATAGATGTTCGATCGCCCGCTTATGAAAAAACCTGCCGCTCGCCCTAGTGGCTTATTCATTACCTGCGCTTCACTGCTGCTGGCTTGCAGTCAGACGAACACTCCCCAAACCTCTACTACAGCATCTCCGGCGACTTCGCCATCTCCCGGTGCTTCCCCAGAGGGTTCGCCTGGGGGGAGTTCCAACACTATATCTATAGGTATTGGGGTGGCGCAAACTAGCAATGTGGCTTTGCTGGGTCAGGAACAGGTGGCTGGCGCAAAAATTGCTGAGAAGTATTTCAACGATAAGGGCGGTGTGGATGGGACGCCGATTAGACTGGTGTTCCAAGATACCGGTGGAGATGAACAAGGGACGATCAATGCTTTCAATACTCTGATCAATCAGGATCAGGTGGTTGGTATTGTAGGGCCAACTCTGTCACAGCAAGCTTTTAGTGCCGCTCCGATCGCCGATCGAGCAAAAGTTCCCGTACTCGGCCCCTCCAACACGGCTAAAGGCATTCCCCAGATTGGCGATTATGTGGCCAGAGTCTCCGCGCCTGTCGCCGTGGTAGCACCAAATGCAGTTAAAGCCGCCCTCAAGCAAAATCCCAATATTAAGAAAGTAGCCGTGTTTTTTGCTCAGAATGATGCTTTTAGCAAATCTGAGACTGAAACTTTTCAGACAACGGTTAAAGATATGGGACTGGAATTGGCAACAGTCCAAAAATTCTTGACTACTGATACAGATTTCCAATCTCAAGCCACTAATGGGATAAATGTCAAGCCGGATTTAATCATTATTTCTGGGTTGGCCGCGGATGGAGGCAATTTAATTAAGCAATTGCGGGAGTTGGGTTACAAAGGCGTTATCATTGGGGGCAACGGTCTGAATACTTCTAATGTATTTCCTGTTTGCAAGGCTCTTTGCGATGGGGTTTTGATTGCCCAAGCCTACAGCCCGGAATACGAAAATGAAGTTAATAAGGCTTTTCGCGATGCTTATCGCGCTCAATTCAAGAAAGAACCGCCTCAGTTTAGCGCTCAGGCTTTTACTGGCGTACAAGTTTTTGTGGAGTCATTAAAGGCAATTAATGCTAAGTCTAAGGTTAGCGAAAAGCCGTTGTCCGAGTTGCGGACAAATTTGAATCAGCAGTTGCTGGTGGGCAAGTACGATACGCCTTTGGGGCAAATTTCTTTTACGCCTGAAGGTGAGATTAATCAGAAAGAGTTTTATGTGGCACGCATTAAGATGGAGGCTGATGGTAATAATGGTAAGTTTGAGTTTTTGAAATGAGGGCACGACACAGATTTTGACACGGATACACGGATGAGTTATTGAGTGTGAGTCTGAGGTTAACCCCGCTGCCCCCCAAGGGGGGAAGTCAGAAGTCAGAGTAAAAATTGTATGCTGTTGGTTTTTGAATGATTTAATGTTGATGCCGAATCTCTAACTGGTGATGGACTTAACTCTGTTTTTGCAACAATTTTTGAATGGTTTGTCGATCGGCAGCGTGTATGCTATTTTTGCCCTGGGATACACGCTGGTGTTTTCTATTCTCGGAATTATTAATTTTGCTCACGGTGCAGTATTTACTTTGGGTGCTTATTTCACCTATGCGCTGATGGGAGGTACTTTCGGTTTTAATGGGTTGTGGGCTAATGCTCGAATTCCCGTGCAGTTGCCTTTTGCTGTGGCGTTAATTTTGGGAAGTGTCATGGCTGGTTTGGTAGGAGTAATTGTTGAACGAATTGCTTTTTTACCTTTGCGCCGCCGACTCTCTGATCCTCTGCTGACGGTGGTTTCTAGTTTGGGTGTGGCAGTTGCGATCGCCAATATCATTCAATATCTTGTCGGTGCGGAAATTTACACTTTTCCTGCTAACACTTACGGCTATTTACCTGCAGCAATTAACTTCGGGACAGCGGATAAACCTATTCCGATTCGGACTGTTCAAATAGTGATTTTTGTGGTGTCAGTTGCGATTGTGGCTGTCTTAACTTACTTAATAAATTTCACTAAATTTGGCAAAGCAATGCAGGCTGTGGCTGAAGATGCGACAACTTCTAGTTTATTGGGGATTGATACTGATAGGTACATTGTGTTGACGTTTTTTGTGAGCAGTTTTCTGGCTGGTTTGGCGGGAAGTTTGGTGGGTTCGAGTGTGAGTATTGCTGGGCCGTATTTTGGTATTGCTTTTGGTTTGAAGGGTTTGGCGGTGATTGTGCTGGGTGGGTTGGGGAGTATTCCTGGGGCAGTTTTGGGTGGGTTTATCATTGGTTTGGTGGAGGCTTTTGTGCCAGGAGATTTTTCGGCTTATAAGGATGCTGTTGCTTTTGCCATATTGTTTATTATGCTATTGGTTAGACCGCAGGGTTTGTTGGGTCGGCGTTTGATTCAGAAGGTGTAAGATAATTCGGCGATTGAAATCGCTTTTATTATAAACGAAGATGATTCGGCGATTGAAATCGCTTCTACACAAACGAAGTCCGCCTTCGCGGACTAAGAAATAAAGAAAGTTATGGCTACATTTTTTACTACTTACGGGTTTTTAATCGTTTCGATGTTGCTGGGTGCAATGTTGGGAATGTCGCTGTATTTGCCTTTAATGACTGGACAATTGTCTCTGGCTAGCCCTGGTTTTTATGCGTTGGGTGGGTATATTGCGGCGATTTTGTCTACGACGGTGTTTAAGACGACAGGGGGTTTGTTTCCTCTACCATTGCTGTTGGTGGAGATGATAATTGCAGGGGTTGTTTCGGGGTTGCTGGGGATTTTGGTGGGCATTCCGGCGCTGCGTTTGAGTGGGATTTATTTGGCGATCGCAACTATTGCTTTTGTGGAAATTTTGCGGGTTTTATCGCTGAATCTGGACATTACTGGTGGGGCTGTGGGCATTTTTGGGATTCCGCAACCGTTTGGGACGCCGATCGAGTATTTGTGGATTGTACTACCTTTACTGTTGGTAAGTATGGCGATTGTCTATCGGCTAGAACGGATTCGGGTGGGGCGGGCTTTTGCGGCGATTCGGGCTGATGAGTTGGCGGCAGATGCGATCGGCATTAACCCAACTTTTTATAAGGTTTTGGCTTTCACGTTAGGTGCTGTTTTAGCTGGGGTTGTGGGTGCAGTTAGTGCTCATTTCCTGAATACTTGGAATGCCCGTCAAGGGACTTTTGATGCTAGTATTATTTACTTGACCTCTGTGTTGATTGGTGGTAGCAGAAGTTTTCTGGGAGCAGTTTTGGGTGGCATGGTGTTTACTGCTTTGCCGGAGGTTTTGAGGGGGATGGCGACTATTCAGGGATTGCCGATTTGGTTGGCACAATTTCTGCGGGATGGACGTTTAATTATTTTTGGGTTGCTGATTGTTTTGGGGACGATATTTTTTCCGCAAGGTTTGGTTACGCCGGAGTTGTTGAAGAGGTGGAAGAAGGGCGATCGTACTTCTGTTTAAAATTAGATGTTGAGTACAGAAAGGTGCGATCGCATCCCCACTCCTTATCGATCGCCTATCCATAAAAAAGTAAGGGGCGATCGGATCCACACTTTTGATCGATCGCCTATCTATAGAACCCATTTGAGATATTTTTAGCGATCGACTTCACAGCAGGCGATCGGGTAAAATCAGTCAAGTTAAGCAGGTCAAGGCTAAAAATGGGTTATTGGAGCGATGTGAGTGACAAAGAGTGGGAAATCATCGAGCCATTGCTGCCCCAGAAGAAGAAAACTAGGCCACAAGTGTGGACAAAACGGCAAATTCTCATTAGTCAATATAAATGACGTTGTTATCTTGGTGGTTGGCTCCACAAACACACCAATTTTCAAACCCTCGATTCCCATTATTCCTTATCCAACCTCCTTGAAATCCCACTTCAACAGAGTATCCCCATTCTGAGATTTGTTCATTACCTACCCAGCTTAGGTTGGAAGTTTCCTTTGGTAAGGTCGAGACAGTAACAATGCACGCCCTTATTAGGGGATTGGCTTGTGAAAATTGATGATACATTTGCTCACAATAAGATGCAACTAGGCTGCCTCGTCTAGATGCCTCTTCAAGGCGATCCTCATTCCGATTAATTTGTCCAATAATCAGCGCTGAAGCACTCACAATTACGTCCGCACCGGGTATACCTACTTCTGTAATTTTGCCAGCCATTAATCCCATTTGATCCTCCTGCTTTTGGTCTAACTATTAATTGTCCCGCAGTTGCAGTACAATACTCTTCTTGCTCGGCTTATCCCGCACATCTGCGGTTTAACTCCGAACAGTCCGAACACCTTCTGCTCTGCTTTAACCCAATCAAAACCCAAGCCCGATCGCCCTGGCAGTCGGATTGAGTCTGAACTTTCCCGAAAAATTTGCTCAAATGTCTCAAAGATCGGATAATATCGGCAAAACCTGCCTATCTGACCGATCGATAGACATTAGAAGCCTGAAAACTGGTAGATGAAATTTTGTTCACGAATACAGCCGATCGCCCAAAATCTCTAAGATAATTTAGAAGTGCGATCGCAACTCGCAAAATAGTAAAGCTCCATCGGTCGCTGTTGGAGATTAAGATTAGATGCCCAGTCCCTTCTACCAACCAAGCTGCTTTGTAGCTCTTCCGTATCATAGACCGATCGCACAAAACTGCAAAGCGAAAAAAGACGGAAAAAGACGGGCATTTCTAAAATTGCGATGCAAGGCGGATAAAGGCGGATAAAGACGGATAAAGTCGGGTATACTAACGATAGTTCTCCGACCCCCCTACTGATGGACACTGCCCATATCTTGCAATTTGTAGATGAAGTGCTCAGCGCTAATACAGGCAAACATCTCAATGACTTGCAGCGTAAAATTATCGAGGGAATACTGAAGCGACAAAAGTATTCTGATATTGCAGATACTTACGGTTGTACGGCGGGTCATGCTAAGGATATAGGTTACGAGCTTTTGCAAATGTTATCTGATGTTTTCGGCGAACCCGTGGATAAACGTAATCTTAAATCTGTCCTAAAACGGCAATCAACTATCAAGATTGCTTTAAATAATAGTAATAATATTGATGGTAATAGCAACACCATTAACTATATCAAGACCTGCTCAGAAAAACCCACTCCTACCCCAGACAAAAGTCAGCCTCCGACTCCCGACTGCCAGGACAGCACGAATCAAGTTAAAATTGAAATGATTGGTAAATTACGACAGTTAGGATTGAAGGATGAGCAAATTGCAGAGGTGGTAGGGTTAGCCTTGAAGGTAGTGAGGCAGATAGATTGATAAATAGCTTTTAGTTGTTTAAAACACACATCCTCAGTCAGGAGGTATAAATTTTATGTTCGCAGTCGTCACGCCCGAAAAAATTCAGTTGCCACCAGGAACAGTTGTGAGGTTGCCTGGTAGTTGGCAGGATTACCAAGCACTTGTAGAACAATTGGGCGATCGTTCAATTCCACGCATCAAATATCGACCAGGAGAGATTTTGTTAATGTCCCCTTTACCAGTTCACGGAAAACAATCTCATATTATTGCAATGGTGGCAATGGTTTTCCTAGATTACTTGGGGCGAGATTATGAAGCGTTTACACCAATTACGATGGATTTGCCGGAGGTAAGAGGAATTGAACCAGATTATTGTTTTTATATCGATAGTTGTGCGACAATTATTGGTAAAGATCGGATTGCTTGGGGTGTTGAACCGCCGCCCGATCTAGTAATCGAAGTAGACGTAACTAGCTACACGGATTTAGATGATTACTTGCCTTATCAAGTGCCTGAAGTGTGGCTGTTTAAGAAAAATAAGCTCAGAATTTACGACTTGCAAAACGATCGATATGTCGAAAGTTCAGTTAGCCGTTATTTTACCAATTTTAATGTATCAGAAATTGTGGAGGAATGCTGGCAAATGTCGCGCGATCGCCCTACAAGTGCTGTAATTCGGGAGTTGCGGCAAAAAATTGAAAGGGAAAACGGTTGAATCATATCGTGTTCGGTGAATTGACCATAATTCCTGTAGGGGCAGGTTCACCAACAATAATTGCCTAAAACCCACAATTCTGATAAACCTGCCCCCGCCCAAGGATTACAAACAACTTTGATTGTGGCTAATTAAACAAACATCATATTCTGCCAAATCTTAATACTTTTATCGCTGCTGCCGCTAGCCAAAAACTCTCCTTCCGGGCTAAAATTAACAGAATAGACCGAGTTAGTATGACCCCCAATATTACAAATTTCTTGACCGTCTTTCACTCGCCAAATCTTGAGAGTTTGATTGCTGCTGCTAGCCAGAATCTCGCCATCGGGACTAAAAGCAATAGAATCAACATACCAAGAATGTCCTGTGATAGTTAAAACTTCTTGCCAATCTTTGACCCACCAAATTTTAATAGTATTGTCATGGCTACCGCTAGCCAAAAACTCTCCATTTGGACTAAAAGCTATGCAGCGAACGGAGTCTGTATGACCTGTAAGTGTGCGAATTAGCTTCCCATCTGTGACGCGCCAAATCTTGATTGTTCTGTCCCAACTGCAACTAGCAAGAGTTTCGCCATCCGGGCTAAAAGCAACAAAATAAACTAAATTAGTGTGACCCGCAAGGGTGCGAATTTCTTGCCCGTCTTTGATGCGCCAAATCTTGATTGTTTGGTCCCAACTGCTGCTAGCAATAATTTCGCCATCGGGACTGAAAGCTGCGCTGTAAACTGAGTTAATGTGACCGATCAGAGTGCGAATTTCTTGTCCATCTTTCATCCGCCAAAGTTTGACAGTTTTGTCGTGGCTGCTGCTGGCTAGCATCTGTCCGTCCGGGCTGAAAGCTACTGTATAAACCGAATTGGCGTGTCCTGTGAGGGTGACAATTTCTTGCCCGTCTTCTACTCGCCACAGCTTGATTGTTTTGTCATCGCTGCCGCTGGCTACAACTTCTCCGTTGGGGCTGAAAGCCACAGAGTAAATTAAGTTTTTGTGACCTGTTAGGGTGTGAAGACATTGCCAGTTATAGGTTTGCTGTTGGGGCTGGGCGGGAGTTTTTCCGGGTTTAACTAACTTGGAACTTGTTTTAGGAATTGCTAGATCGATCGCAACTTGGGGATTGATTTCTTTTAATACTTCAACAGCCGTTTGATAGCGGCGGTTGGTAGCATTGGCAATCATTTTGTCTAAAACTTTCCCTAGTTCTTCACTGACTGGGTTGTTTGCCAAATACTGACGCCATATCCAGGCATCTTCACCAGGATCGAACAGGTCAAAAGGGGAAACTTGAGTTAGCAAATACAAACAAGTTACGCCTAAACTGTACAAATCGCTGGTAAAAAATGCTTTGCCTCTAGCTTGTTCGGGGGCGATGTATTCGGGGCTGCCGATGCTGGTTCCTGTTTTAAGTAATGCTGTACCTGTGGCAATTTTGGCGGCGCCAAAGTCTACTAAAACTAATTGTTTGTCTGCGCGGCGGATGATGTTTCCTGGTTTGATGTCTCGGTGAATAACGTTGTGGGAATGGATGAAGTGAAGGACGGGTAATAAGCTATTAAGTAAGTCTTGAATTTGATTTTCGCTAAATCTGCCTTCTGTTTCTACAAGTTGTGCTAAATTTTGCCCGTCGATAAATTCTTGGACTACATATTGTCGGCCGTCTTGGATGGAATAGGCTAAGAGTTCGGGAATTTGGGGGTGTTTTCCCAACTCGTCTAATCGCATTGCTTCTTGTTCAAAAAGTTCGGCTGCTTTTTTGCTGTTGCGATTGCTTGCTGAGGGGATGAGTTGGGTTTCTGCGGGTAAAAATTGTTTGATGACGCAGCGAGGTTTTGAGGGTTTGTCTTCGTCAACCGCGAGGAATGTTCTACCAAAACCGCCTTGTCCGATCGCCTTTATAGCCCGGTAGCGATCGCGCAGCAGCAGTTTTGAACGGCAATTTCGGCAAATTTTGGCTGCGGGAGGGTTTTGTGGCTTGGAACAGTTGGGGTTTAGGCAGTAACTCATTCGATTTTAGATTGCGGATTTTTGATTTTTGATTTTAACTTTTTGAATATTTCCACAGCGCAGTAGATATTATACCTCATTAGCTTTTTAAGAACGGGCTAGAAGCCCATTCCACAAGAAATTCACTCTTTGTGGAACGGGCTTCTAGCCCGTTAAGCGAGAATGGTGATCTGGGCGTGAGTTCCGGGATACCTTACTATATATGCCAGTTGCGTCAGTTCTGTTTTAGAAGTTCCACATAACGGGGTTATCGTCTAAATGGTCGGTGACTGTTCGCCCGATCGCGTCAATTTCTTTTAATTCCTCTTCACTCAATTTTACCTCAGCAGCTTTAGCATTTTCGGCTGCTTGTTCCCCGTCGCGCGCGCCGACAATCGCATTTGTTTGCGGCTGGGAAATCAACCAGGCTAAAGCTAAGTTGCCCAAGCTTATCTGGTGGCGATCGGCAATTGGCCTGAGTTGATTTAATGCTGTTTGCACTCGGTCGTAATTTTCTTTGATGAACAGCTTATTTTTGGCGCGGTGGTCGCCTTCTTCAAACTTGTGTTCTGGCCCGAATTTACCTGTCAATATTCCTTGAGCTAGAGATGAATAGGCAATGATGGAGATATGATTGTCCACACAATAGGACATCGCATCTTTTTCTACCCAGCGCCAAAACAGAGAATAGGGCGGTTGCAGGCTGTCAATGCGTCCGTATTGGGCGGCTTCTTCTATTTGGGCGCGGGAGAAGTTGGAAACGCCGATCGCCCGAATTTTTCCCTGTTCTTTTAACTTGTTCAGGGCGTTTATTGTGTCTGCAATTGGCACTAACTCGGAATTCCAAGTGCCGGCGGGCCAGTGGATTTGATAAAGGTCGATATAATCGGTGTTGAGGTTTTTTAGCGATCGATCGCATGCTTCGATTAACAAATCGGGTTTCAGGTGGTTGGCGAAAACTTTGCTAGCATAAACTACTTGCGATCGCACATCTGAAAGTGCTTGACCGATAATTTGTTCCGAATGCCCTTCTCCATAAACCTCAGCCGTATCAAAGGTGGTAATACCTGCCTCAAAAGCCGCGCGCATTGCTTTGACAGTTTCAGCATCCTCAATTCCCACCCACATCCGCTTCCCAGCTTGCCAAGTCCCCATAATTATCGGGGTAATCTGAATTTGTGATGTCCCCAATTGTCGCTTTTGCATACCCTAAGTCCTCATTTATATTTTTAGTATTCACCCTCAAGCTCTCTAATCTTAACAGAAAAAAGTTGGGTAGTCATGCACAGTAATGCTATAGTTTTATTTTGCAATAAATAGTGATGTACCAAGTTAAAAATTAAAAAGAGCAGCATCACACTTTTGCAACCAAGCTAGAAATTGGAGTTAGGAATCAGGAGCCAGTAGGAAAAAAATCAGAAGGAAGAAGGAAGAAGCCCGAAGAAGTGTTTTTACAAATATGAGATGCCCCCATTATGATAGTATAAAACTACTTTGTAAAGCAATAAGTTAATCCTCTAAAATCACTGCTGCATCTTGTGTTGCTTGAGAACTTTGGCGGGACTGATAAATGAAATGCCCTGAGAAGAAGAGGTACTAATCATGACAGCTTCAATGACAGGCTCATAAACCGTTTTTTCTGCAACCCACTCCACAATAAAGTTTGCACCTGATCCTCCACTTGTATCATCTGCTGCAATGAAAAAGTCTGTGGAAGCAAGCGGCTTGAGTTCTACTGGACTCTTAATGTCCTGCCTAATCAATTTCCCATCATTATCGTAGTAACGCACCGAAGTGATAATAATTGAATTTGTCAGATCCGTATTGCGGATACTGAGCGTGGCTGACAAATTCATGACTTGATCCTTGCTATTGTAGTGATAAATATGTGAGTAAATAGGGACATATACGGTTTGTCCCATCACAACTTTTGTTTTATCTAACGGGACTGCTTTCAGTGAAATTTCACGTTTTATATCGGGTTGTTGTCTTGGTGAGGTAGTTTGGTCCCAGCAAGAGCTCAGGACGATCGCCCCTAGCGCCCAACCAACCCAAAAATCATGTTTCAGCTTCATCGGCATTCATCCAAATACATCACATACATTGCAGTTACGTCTAAAGCAGAAAGCAGAGTGCACCTTCTCTCTCGTTTGAGGCGGTTTAGTGATAAGGTTTGAGGGGCAGTTCAACCTGGAACGTTGAGCCTTTGCCCACTGCACTCGTCACCTGTATTTGTCCGCTGTGTGCCTTGACAATTTGTTGGACGATCGCCAACCCCAGCCCAAAGCCTCCACTCTCCTGCGAGCGATCGGTGTCTACTCGATAGAAGCGATCGAAAATATAGGGTAAGTCCGCTTCTGGAATACCGATTCCCGTATCGATTATCTGAATGACTGCCAAATTGGAATGAAGAACTAGGCGTATCTTTACAGTTCCGCCAACGGGAGTATATTTACAGGCATTGTAAAGCAAGTTTTCGACTACTTGCCGTAGCAAATCAGGATCGGCCAACAATTCAATCCGTTGTTCCGGTGATTCGCAGGTTAGTTTGATATTTTGGACTTCTGCAAGTGCGAGAAACTGGGTTGCTAAATTGCTGAGGAACTCGTTGAGATTGATTAACCTGAGCGATTCGGGCGCAAGTCGCCCTTGATGACGAGCCAACAGCAGTAAATTATTCACCAAGGCTCCCATGGATTTTGCGCTATCTACAATGTTTTCTAAGGGAGGATGGTAACGTGTATCATCAGCCGCGATCAGCAACCCAAGCTGGGCATTAGTGAGAATGGCAGACAGGGGCGATCGCAACTCGTGAGAGGCATCGGCTGTAAAGCGCTGAAGCTGCTGATAGGCTTGCCGAATCGGTTGCATGGCCAGCCCACTGAGAAACCAACCTGTGATGGCAATTAAGCCCAGTGTCAGCGGGACAGCGAGAGTTAGCACAATCTGAAGCTCAGTGAGCCTGTTTTGAGTTTCTGTCAGGGGAGTTGCAACCTGAAGATAACCGAGTACCCCTGTTCTACCTTCAACGGGTAATGTCACCTGACGCAGCCAGATTCCTTTTCCCAAAAGTGGATCGGTCGATCGAACTGTGAGATAACCAAAAGGCGTATTTAACTGTTCGGGAGGAGAATTCCCAAAAAAACGAACTAGCCGCCCTTGTGCGTTATACCAGCGCACGTAAATCAGATCTTCAGCAAGGGGATGCGAACCACTACCTAACAACGAAACATGACTCAGATCGACCTGGTTCTGGTTTTGGCGAACTTCATAATGCACGCTGGCAGCCATGACTCTAGTTTTGTCATAGAGAAGTCGATCGAGTGCCTCCAATTTATCTTTTACCTCAATCCGGTAAATCACCCCCGCAAACAGCACGAGAATGCTTCCCATGGAGAGGGTGAACCAACGAGCCAGATTGCGACGACTTTGATTAAACATGACTTGCCTTCACGATCTTTACTTGAGAGGGGAAGTGAGGCGATAACCCATACCGTAAATGCTCTCAATCCAGTCTGCCGATCCTACAGCCTGCAAGCGTTGGCGGAGTTTGCGAATTAGAACAGTGATCGCATTGCTCTCTGGTTCAGTCCCCCATTCCCACACACCTTGTTCAATCTGATTCCGAGTCAAAACTTGCCGGGGATGACGCATAAAATACTCCAACAACTGAAACTCGCGACTGGAGAGGGAAACGGTTGCACCTTGTCGCTCAACAGTAAGAGTATCGAGGTGGAGGTGCAGATCCTCAAGGCTGAGCGTATCTCCTTGCCAAAGGGGCGATCGCCGTCTTAATGCCCGCACTCGTGCCATGAATTCAACCAAGTCGATCGGTTTCACCAGGTAATCATCTGCACCTGCGTCTAACCCGGTCACTTTTTCCGGCGTGGTATCTCTTGCCGTAATCATCAAAATCGGCGCTGTTTTCCCTGCCGATCGATATTGACGACAGAGATTTACCCCACTGATATGTGGCAACATCCAGTCCAAAATCAACAAATCATATTCTTTTTCTGACAACAGCCACTGTGCCGTCTTTCCATCTTTTACCCCATCCACGCTATGTCCTGCTTGAGACAGCACTGTTTGAAGCGGCATCAGTTGCTTTGGGTCGTCCTCCACCAGCAAAACTCTCATATTTTTCTTTAATTGGGCATATCGAACTGAAACATTTGACGCATCGTCCTTGAGTAGGATTTCAGCAGACCGCTAACTCCACTAAAGTGCAAATATAGCAATCCTAAATCATTGGTGAATTTCTTACTCCCTCCCCTTGGCAAGGGGAGGGTTGGGGTGGGGTAAAAATTTATGTGGCAGGTTACTAAACGTTGGCTAAAAGCATCAGGCGCAGAGTTTTGGTTGCCATTGCCGTTTGTGGCGATCGCGTTTTGGATCGGTTCCAGTTTCCTAATGGCTCAAGAATTACAACAACCCCAGATAGTAAAGAATAAACTTCAGGCAGATACCCAGCTTAAAGCAACGGTGTCTGTCAATATATTGCTGATCAACGCGGTGATTAACCGAAAACAAGGAACCACCCAGGTTGCGGTAGAAACAGCAGAACCCATTTTGAAGCGATTGGAATTAGAATTGCCAATGACTGACGCAACCCAGATAGAGGCAGCGATCGCGCAAGAACTCCAGTTATCACGTCAAAATGTTCGCCAGTTAGTCCGTTACGAAATTGTTGAATAAGTTTAGTGTTTCAATATTGCGATCGTATCCAGTAGACCTCTTGCAAAAATCCTTTTCATCAATTGATGGGACGGGCTCTCCGGCCCATCCCACAAGAGTTATTTTTTTTTGTGGGATGGCCATCTTGCCCGTCCTATTTATTTTTGCAAGAATTCCAGTCAAATAAGGTTGCCAAATCCATAGGTTTCCTCACTGCGATCGCGCAATTTTTTAAGTAGCAAGAAGCGCCACATGCTCTTGCCACTTCGCTGTTAGGAACTACTGAATGACGATTTCGTTATTGATGGAAACATTCGCTGCTGTTTGCCGAGCAATTTGTTCTGCCAATGCTTTTTGTTCTGCAGTTTGAACGCGCCCTGTTAACACAATCGAATTATCCCGATCGTCTGCGTCCAAATCGAATTGCTTGAGGGTGGTATCGGAGTCCAAGGCATCTTCTACGCGATCGGCAATATCGTCAATGTCTTGATTTTGAGGCGTCTGTGCAGTCGTGGTTGCAGGCGCTGGAGTGGTTGGAACAGTCGTATTTCCAGTGGCAGTTGTGGGAGCAGAAGTAGATGGAACAGTTGTCTGTGGAGTATTGGGGGAGGTGCAAGCACCTAAACCCAAAATAGCAACAGTGCTGACGCTGATTCCTTGCACCAATAGCTTTAATAATTGCATATTCTTTGTTTGTTTTGTTTGTTGTGAAACGCAATTTTGCCGATAAACCTCAGCATGAAGTCTTTGAGGATTTGAACTCAATATAGCCTTTCGAGCTCTCCTATGAGGTACTCATGGGCATAGGCCTCCGTGGGCATAGGGCATACCTCACTTTTTTGAGAACTTGTATAAGTAAATGTACCATAGTTCATCCATCAAAAGTAATGCTTTTTACAACCCTTTTAATAAAAGGTAACAATAAATCAAATCGAGTGAACTAAGGTTGGCAAGTTTATAAGTTATCTTAATCGGTTCTCTGCCTAAGTATAGGGAGCAAATGTGATCCAAATGTGAGTAACAGAAATCAGTCGCTCACTTTTCCCTCACTTTCATCAATGACGCTAGAAACAAGACGAAATAACAAAGAAGCAGTTGGCTTGACAAGAAACGTTATGACTGCAACCAATGTAGAAAAATTAGTAGAACACTCTTGGCATCACATTTCTGTCGAGAAAGTAGCTCGGATTTTAGAGACTGACCTGGAAATAGGTCTATCTTCCGACGTGTCAGCCGAACGGCGCAAGATCCTCGGTCCCAATCAACTAACGGCTCAGAAGCAGCAAAGTGCCTGGTTGCGATTTTTTCAGCAACTGAATCAGCCACTAATCTACATTTTGTTAGCTGCTGGGATAGTAACAGCATTTCTGAAAGAGTGGATTGATTCAGGGGTAATTTTGGGGGTTGCTCTGACGAACGCCACCATTGGTTTCGTTCAAGAGTCAAAGGCAGAGAATGCGATCGCCGCTTTAGCAAAATCTGTTGCAACTGAGGCAACCATTCTCCGCAACGGTCAAAAGCAAGTGGTTTCATCCAGCGAACTGGTTCCTGGCGATCTCGTCTTGCTGTCTTCTGGGGATAAAGTGTCTGCGGATCTGCGGCTGATCGAAGTCCGTGACTTACAAGTCGATGAGTCAGCGTTAACGGGAGAATCTGTCCCGGTTCAGAAGCAATCCCAGGCGCTAGAGGCAGACGCTGCACTGGCCGATCGCACGAACATGGCGTATACAGGAAGCCTGGTAACGTTTGGACAAGGACGCGGACTCGTCGTCAGCATTGGTGAGATGACCGAGACGGGACACATTTCCCAACTCATGCAGCAAAGTACCACACTGGAAACCCCGCTGAGTCGCAAAATTGACAAATTTAGCAAAACCTTGCTCTATGTCATTTTAGGTTTGGCTGCCTTCACCTTTGCTGCAGGCATTGCCCAGAGATTTTCTTGGGTTGAGGTATTCAAGGCATCTGTGGCGCTTGCCGTCAGCGCAATTCCTGAAGGCTTACCGGCGATTTTAACGGTGACACTGGCGATCGGGGTTTCCCAAATGGCAAAGCAGCACGCCATTATTCGCAAACTTCCGGCAATTGAGACGCTGGGGAGCACCACCGTGATTTGTTCCGACAAAACTGGAACCTTGACTGAGAATCAAATGACAGTTCAAGAGATTGATGCCGGTGGAAAGCGATATCGGGTTAGCGGTGGAGGATATGCACCAGACGGGGAAATTTCTGTAAATGGACATTCCGTTGACTTGAGAAACGCACCTGCCTTATATGAATGCCTGCAAGCAGGACTTTTGTGCAACGATTCCCATCTAGAAGTGCAAGATGGAAACTGGACTGTAGTCGGTAGTCCAACGGAAGGGGCGCTGGTTGCGGTAGCCCACAAAGCGGGGTTAATTACTGAGAAACTGGAGGAAGCGTTTTCCCGGCTCGATACACTGCCGTTTGAATCTCAGTTTCAATACATGGCAACCTTGCATGACGATCGCCCACAACGGTTGATTTATGTCAAGGGTTCGATCGAGGCAATTCTCAAGCGGTGTCACCAGATGCTTGATGAAGAGGGAGAGACGATCGCCCTCAACCCCGTGCCGATCGAGGAAACCGTGGACAGAATGGCGAAAAAAGGGTTACGAGTTCTGGCACTTGCCAAGAAAGTTGTACCCGCTTCTCAATCTTCAATTGACCATTCTGATATTGAGCAAGGGTTAACTTTTCTGGGTCTGCAAGGCATGATCGACCCGCCTCGCCCCGAAGCGATTCAAGCGATTCAAGCCTGTCGATCTGCGGGAATTCAGGTCAAGATGATTACGGGCGATCATGCCAAAACAGCAGCAGCGATCGCGCACCAAATGGGACTAAATCAAACCCAAGAGGCTCTTGTTTTTACGGGTCAAGAACTCGCTCAAATGAATCAGCAGCAATTCGCCAATGCTGTTGAACAAAGCTGCGTGTTTGCTCGTGTCGCACCAGAGCAAAAGCTCCGCATTGTCGAAGCACTTCAGTCTAAGGGCGAGATTGTGGCGATGACTGGAGATGGAGTTAACGATGCTCCCGCCCTGAAGCAAGCTGACATTGGGATAGCAATGGGCATCACGGGCACCGAAGTTACAAAAGAAGCAGCGGATATGCTGTTGACAAACGACAACTTTGCTTCGATCGAGAAAGCAGTTGAGGAAGGGCGCACGGTTTATAAGAATCTGCTGCGGGCGATCGCCTTCATCCTGCCCGTGAATGGTGGAGAGTCCATGACCATCTTGATTGCCGTACTTTTGGCAACTCCACTACCCATTTTGCCAGTACAAATTCTCTGGCTGAATATGGTCAGTTCAGTTGCGTTGAGCTTACCGTTGGCATTTGAGCCGCCCTCTCCCGATGTCATGCAACATCCACCTAGACGGGCCAATGAACCGCTGCTGTCTCGCAGGCTGACCGCTCGGATTCTGACAGTTTCGGTATTTAACTGGATTGTGATCTTTGGGATGTTTGAATGGATCGTCCAAACCACAGGCAATGAAGCTCTAGCCCGGACAATGGCAATTCAAGCATTGGTGGCGGCGGAAGCTTTTTACCTATTAAGCATCAGTCGCTTCGTTCCGGCGATCGTCTCCAAACTGCGCGGTAAAGATGAATCAGTTGGCTATGCGGTAGCGATCGGCATTGGGGCTATTTTCATTCTCCAATTCCTGTTTAGCCAATGGGGCATTATGAATCAGTTATTCAACACTGAAGCTTTGAACCCAATCCAAGGCTTAATTTGTATCGGATTCGGACTGCCAATGATTGCTTTGTCAGCTTTGCTAAAGCGTTTTGCACCTCTGAACTAAGTAGTTTTTGTGATGAGGTCATTCAAAGCGGCTTTACACACTACAGCAGTTCTCAATCTTGGTGAGGTATGCCCACGGATGCCTATGCCCACGGAGGCCTATGCCCGCTTATCAAGCGTACACCTCATGTTACTGAGAAAGGCTATATTTACCAATTTTGTAGCGTTGAATATCGAATATTTATCATGACTTCCCAAAATCTCAAACGTGCTAGCGGCCTATTTACTAATCATCGAAACGTAAAACAGGCGCTAGTTGAGCTAAAAAGTAGCGATTTCCCCATGCACAAAATTTCAGTGATTGCTCAACCTTCTAACAATAATGATTTGGACTCTCTGGGTGTGCACCAAATTGTAATCACAAGAGCAGCAGGCGCACAAGTAGGCGCGATATACGGCAGCATAGGACTAGGTTCACTAGCCTTAATTGTTGGACTCAGCAGCCTGCTAATTCCCGGTATTGGTCAGGCATTAGCAGTGGAAAGCATTTTAGCAACTTTCTTTGGAAGTGGGATTGCAGCAACTGCTGGCGGTCTATATGGCGCACTTCAAGGATGGTTGGTGCCAGAAGAACAAGCAAGAATTTACAATGACAGATTTAACCAGGGAGATTATTTGATCGTGATGGAGGCAAGAGAAAATGAGATCGTGATTGCTGAACCTGTCCTTAAACGTTGGGAGATTCTGACGTGGCGTGTCTCTGATGCTACATAAATTCAAGGTAATATAAGAAAGACAATTACCTTGCGGTTCCGCCTACAGCATAGTGAACCGTTTCCTGTAGACTAAAACCGTAGTTAATCTGTCAATTTCTGTGAGGAAAACGAATTTATGACAGGAATATCGGCGATCGAGTCGATTGTAGCGCAAGCACCTCTGTTGGGCAGCGATCCTGCTACAAATAGCCAAACTGCAGGAGTTATTTCTGAATTAGTCATCATCTTGATCATTCTGCTGCTGATTGCAACTGTTGTGGCACTCGTAACCCAACGGTTACGAATTCCCTATGTGACGGGCTTAGTGTTAGCAGGCTTGCCCATTACGGAGGTATTGTCGCGTCGAATTGGTTTAGACCCCTCTTTAGTATTAAATCTTTTTCTACCAATTCTGATTTTTGAAGCAGCTATCAATACTGATATCAGCCGTCTCCGCAGCACCTTTAAGCCGATCGCCCTGCTGGCGGGCCCAGGCTCGATATTATCCTCAGCAATTATTGCTGTTCTGGTTAAATTTGGGCTGGGGCTAGACTGGATTCCGGCGTTGCTGATCGGAGTCATTCTGGCAAACACTGATACAGTCTCGATGATTGCGGTTTTTAAAGAGATCCGTGTGCCTTCTCGATTGTCCACCATTGTTGAGGGAGAAACTCTGTTCAATGATGCGGCTGCCCTGGTTTCATTCAATTTGATTCTAGTTGTTTATGCTACAGGTTCTCTTACCGTCGTGGGAGGACTTAAAGAACTGCTCGTGGTTGCCTTGGGTGGGGGACTCGTGGGTGTCATCTTAGGTTACTTGAGTCTGCCAATATTTGTTCGATTAAATGACCCATTGAGTAGTCTCTTGCTGACTGTTGCGCTGGCGTTAGGAACATTCCAAATCGGGCAATTTTTGGGGGTATCCGGTGCGGTGGCTGTGGTTATCGCCGGACTCATTTTTGGCAATCTGGGGCTTTCTCGCACTACATCAGCCTCGGATCGAATTACGCTACTCAGCTTCTGGGAGTACGCTGGTTTTGGGGTCAATACATTTATTTTTCTGCTGATCGGCATTGAGATTAACCCGCTGACACTGTGGAGAATTTTGCCATCCATTCTCTTCGTTATTTTGGCGTATCAACTCGCACGGATTCTCTCGGTATATCTGTTGTTAGCGGCGCTGCGGTGGTTCGATCGTCCGATTCCCCTGCGCTGGCAACACGTTCTGTTTCTGGGAAACATCAAAGGCTCACTCTCGATGGCACTGGCGCTTAGTATTCCTCTGGGATTGACAGGACGAGATAACATCATTGCCCTGGTTTTCGGTGCAGTTTTATTCTCCTTGGTCGGACAAGGATTAAGTTTACCCTGGCTAGTAAAACGGTTACAAATCAGCCGTGTTTCTGATGTAATGCAGGAAGCTGGGCAGTTACAAATTCAGTTGATTGCTTCCAAAGCGGCTCAAGATGAGCTAGATAGTTTGCTGAAATCTGGTGTGTTGCCGAAGGCAGTTTACGAGGAGTTATGGGCATCATATCAAGCACGAGTAGCGCACTCTGAGCGAGTGCTGCGCGATCTCTACAATCAACATCGGGCCGGGCAAGTACAGGGCGATCGCAGCGGGCTAGATACGATTCGACGGCGATTGCTGCTAGCAGAAAAAGGAGCAGTTAGCGATGCCCTCCGCAAGCGAATTGTCCCAGAGGATCTGGTTCATCCTTACATCAAAGATTTGGATGAGAAACTTCTAACGTTGGCAGATGACTAGCGCGAATGCCGAGGTAATCAATCATGTGGTGAACTAACTCTGGACGGGTGACGACAAGAATAGTAGAACCTGCTTCTAGAACAGTATTGCCGTTCGGAATCTCCAGATTGGCGCAGGCATGGCATTGATAACCAATAATCAGCGAACCTTTTGGAAAACGAGGGTCTTGAGCAATTTGAGCAACGGTGTGACCTGCCACCTTGCAATCGCCTGGAACTGGCAGCTTTAGTACCTCGACTTGCCCGTGTTCAAAGTGCATCATCGACTCGATTTGGGGATATTCAATCGCATTCGCCATTGATCCAACTGCCAAATCAATAGTGCTGATGATGTGACTGGCTCCAGCAAGTCGATAGGCTTCTAGGAATTCGCGATCGCGCATTCGCACCACAATATGGGAAATGCCATAGCTCCTAGATAGGGTGATCAGCGCTAAATTCAGTGCATCATCCCTGAGTGCTGCAACGACTGCGTTTGCTTGTTTAATTCCTGCTTCCAGAAGAACCGTTGTACTCACCGCACTGCCTTCAAATGCCATTACTCCGATTTTTTCACGAGCAAAGCGACAGGCCAGCGGGTCGGCATCGATGATGGCAACCGTATGACCGACTTTTAATAGCTGCTGGGCTAAACCCAGCCCCATCATTCCTGCTCCACCAATTAATACGTACATGACTCTTTTTCACCCCAAGAATGAACTTTACAGATTTATCCCTATGAGTGAGATTGTTTTTGGTTTCTATCAGTTTAATCTGCTTGTGGGGTGGCTTATACCGGGCTTACTTATTACCTGTTCCACACTTAGTTTAATCTGCTTGTGTGGTTGGCATGGGAGCCAGCCCCACAAGTGATTTTCCTCAGTTAGCTACGCAGCGGGAACCCTACATAATCTTAGGCACTTTGAAAAACTCCCCATCGCGATCGGGAGCTCCTTCCAAAATACTTTCTCCCTTAGCAAAAGGTTGCAAATCGTCCGATCGCATTACATTACTAACATCGATCGCCCGCGTTGTCGGCTGCACCTTACTCGTATCGAGTTCACTCAACTGCTCGAAATAATCCAAAATACCGTTAAGTTGACCAGTAAACTGCTCTTCTTCTTCCGGCGTTAATTCCAATCTCGCTAAATTCGCTACTTTCCGAACTTCTTCTCTGTCAATCATAAAAATCTGTAATGGGAAATTGGGAATGGGGAATGGGGAATGGGGAATGAGGAATGGGGAATTGGTTATTAAGAACAATAACAAACAACAAACATATGGCAATCCTCGCATCATTTGTGAATTTCTTACTCCCTCCCCTTGATAAGGGGAGGGTTGGGGTGGGGTAAAAAGTTTACGACTCCTGCATGGATTGCTATAGAACAAATAACGAATGCCCCATGCCCCATGCCCATCCTAGTTAAAAATACACATCAATTTGCGATCGGCCTGTTGTCTTCAGCCAATTTTGCACTTCAATGTAATTGTTTGGGGCCAAGCGAATAGCCTCCTTCCAATAATCCGCAGCTTTATCAAACAGCCCTTCCGCGCCTTCAATATTGCCAGCTTCCTTTTCCTTTTCCCCTTGATAGTGGTAAATTACAGCAATATTATTCAGTGCTTGTGGCATTCTCGGATTGAGATCCAAAGCCTCGCTGTAATATTCCAAAGCTTTATCGTGTTCGCCGTTGCTAGTATGGATCAGCCCCATATTGTACAAGACATAACTGCGATCGTAAGGATCTTCCTCCAGCTTCAGCGCTTCATGATAATTGTCCAGCGCTTCAGCGTATTCGCCATCTGCTTGAGCTGACATACCATCCCGGTAATAAGCAAAAGCTTCCTTCGCCTGCTTTTTGGCCGGCATAATCTTCAGGATGATATCAGCCATTACCGTGAAACTTTTGTCAATAAAGTTATCGTTGCGTTGAGTTCTTGGCATATGCGATTCTTTGGTTAGTGGCTAATCAGAAAAATTAGCCTGTAAAGTTTTGCTATTAATAATTGCGCCACTATTGTAGTGGGCCGTTGTGTTGAGGGCGCTAAAAAGTTTAGTCGATCGCACCTGCGAACCTTAAAACACGCCCTTGGGTTTAACACCCGCGCAAGCTCTATCTATTTTATAGAACTCTTGCAAGACTGGCAAAAAAACTAGATTTCTTTAACATATCTCTGGCACTCTACACAAAACTTACAAAAACCGTGCAGAAAGGAAATGTTCTGCCTGGGGTGCAGGGGCTATCCTCTTGTGGAAGCAACGCTTACGGGCGATCGCACATCGTACCCAATAAATGTAGCCATAATCTCCCCTCCTTGACCCTCAGAGCAAACAAGCAAATAACCTGCCGAGGAGAAATTCCATCACAAAGTTTTATTAAGCTATCCGAGTTTAGCCCATACTTAAAAGTTATTCGGCAAAACACTAGCAATATTTTGCCCCAAAGTCAATCGATTTTAGATTTTAGATTTTAGATTTTAGATTTTAGCATTGACTTGCGCGAGATAAATTCGGGGGCGCCTTTATCGGATACAGGTTTTTTATTTCTGGACGGATGAATCACGTGGCGGGTATCCTGGATGCTTGATTGTCAAGGGCAGCCTCAAAAAAAATCAGAAAGCCGATCGTCAAAACCAGCTCGAATTCCCGCAATATATAATAAAAATAACCGGGTAATTTTCACAGAGAGAAACCTATGGCTCCGAATCCCACCATTATGCAAGCCGTCGAACAACTTGGCTACCGCGTTACGGTTGGAGACGTGGCGGCAAAAGCTGGATTAGATGTCAATTTTGCCCAGCGAGAACTGTTAACCCTCGCCTCCGAAGCAGGCGGCAACCTGCAAGTAGCAGAATCCGGCGACATTGCCTACCTATTTCCCAAGAACTTTCGAGATATTTTGCGAAACAAATTCTTGCGCTTGCAGTTGCAGGAATGGTGGCAAAAAATCTGGCGAGTTTTATTTTACCTGATTCGGATATCTTTTGGCATAGTGCTGGTAGCTTCCATCCTCTTAATTTTTGTTGCTATCACTATTTTAATCTCCAGTTTACTCTCCAGCAGCGACAGCAATAACGGGGGAGGAGGAGACGGTGGCGGCGGGGGCGGCAGAGGCGGCGGCTTTTCCTTTTTTCCCTACTTCTGGAACGACTTAAGCTGGATATTTTACTGGAACCATGACCAACCATACTACCAGCAGCGATCGCGCTTAACTGACCAAAAACCCGAGATGAGTTTTCTGGAAGCAGTTTTCTCATTTCTATTTGGAGATGGCAATCCGAATAAAAATCTAGAAGAGCGTAAATGGAGCGATATTGCCACGGCAATTCGCAATAACCGAGGCGCAGTCGCGGCCGAACAAATTGCCCCATATCTAGACAATCTCGGACAAGGATACGCCCGAGAATACGAAGAATATATGTTACCGGCTCTCGCCCGTTTTGACGGCCGCCCCGAAGTCAGTCCCGAAGGGCAAATAGTCTACCATTTTCCGCAATTGCAAACCACAGCCACCGAGAGAAATTCTGAACCAGTAGCAGCTTATTTGCGAGAAATGCTGTGGCGTTTCAGCAATGCCAGTTCCGGCAAAATCATGCTCGCAGCAGGGTTAGGAGCCGTCAATCTTGTCGGTGCGTTAGTTTTGGGGAATCTATTAACTAATAATTTAATCGCAGGTGGATTTATCGGTTTCGTCAGCGCTGTTTATCCCATGATCCTGATTTACGGCGTCGGATTTCTCGCAATTCCTTTAATTCGCTACTTCTGGATTCAATGGAAAAATAGCCGGATAGAATCCCGCAATCAAGAGCGTCAGCAGCGAGCAATGTTATTAAACGAACCCGATGCCAACTTGCTCAAAAAACTAGCCTACGCCCAGGAATTTGCAGCAGAAAACGTTCTGACTGGAGAAGACTTAGCTTATACAACAGAAACAGAATTAACCCAACAAGAACTAGAACAGTCAGCCAAAATAGATGCCGAATGGCAGCGCCGGATCGATCGATCCGAAAACTTGTAATACTAATGAAAAAAACCGTTGTTTGTTGTTAAGTTAGGTTGCTAAAATTTTGCACCATTTTCAAGAATAGACAGGATGCCTGTTCCACAATAAAATATCTTTGTTGGGGAACGGGCTTTGATCTCATTGCTAATAATTGTGGCAAATATCAAATTTTATTGATCTCATAATTTTTCCTACTCTAATTTTTATTAAATAAGCTTAGGGCGTTTAAAAATTAAACAATTTTGGTCATACTTCGAGTCATGATCCAGAGCCACAAGTTCCCATCCTTCCTCCCCCAAATGATTGACAAATAGATGCAGCGAGCCTTGTTTCCAATCTCGCTGTTCTTCACCGTTTACATATAAACTAATCAGCTTGTTTCCAAAAGGATACATATTCGCATCCACAAATAAATACTCCCACTTTTGCATAGCAATCCTTAATGTAGTTAGTCATTAGTCATTAGTCATTAGTCATTAGTCATTAGTCATTAAGCTGTTGTGCATTTAAATAGAATGTCAAAAAACAATCTAATTCTTGTGGGGTGGGCGTCTCGCCCGCCCTGAATATGCAATTTAAATGCGTGACAGCTTAGTCATTAGTCATTAGTCATTAGTCATTAGTCATTAGTCATTAGTCATTCCCAATTCCCAATTTCCAATACTTCGGCTACGCGGTTTCTGGCCTGCCACTACGCGGTTCCCGAGCGTAGTCGAAGGGCCGTACAAGTTCCCAATTCCTTGTATTCAGGACACGGAAGTCAGAGATACAGGAATAGTTGTTTTTCCGTTCTTCCTTCTTCCTTCTTCCTTCTTCCTTCTTCCTTCTTCCTTCTTCCTGACATCCGTTACATCCGTTACATAATCCGTTGCCGAACTTCTTTTTTGCCCACTCCCAGCAGTTACTGGACTGCAATTCTAGCCAAAGTAGCACCTCGGTAATAGTGCAACAAAATCTGCTGGTAGCCGTATCCTTGCCTGGCCAAATTGTAGGCACCCCACTGGCTCATTCCTACAGCATGGCCGAAACCTTTGCCAGCAACTTGAAAACCGGTAGGAGCTTGGCCGCTGTTCCTTGAGTTCCCACCGCCCCCATATTGAGGAATCACGGTGAACCGCGTACTCCTCAAATTTAAAACTCGGCGTAAATCTGCGCCAGTCATGACCCTAGAACCGCCATCTCCGACTACTTTCATCCTCAAAACGCTGCCGTGAGCGGTAGTGCGTTCTGGCTTCATCGAGATCACATTGCCCACGCCAGAAATCTTACTGCTGATTTGAGCGCGAGAAAAATTTTCTTTCCATTGGTAAACCGGCGCCCCTTGGTCGAAGTCAGGAACAGCACGCAGGTAAGGC
Organism: Microcoleus sp. SVA1B4; assembly: GCF_036700545.1. NCBI lineage: Bacteria > Bacillati > Cyanobacteriota > Cyanophyceae > Oscillatoriales > Microcoleaceae > Microcoleus > Microcoleus sp. SVA1B4. The sequence continues at coordinate 27,660 of NZ_JAUBPB010000047.1, read as the reverse complement.
AGAGGTTCTGTCCAAACATCCTCGACATTTTCAGTATGTCCCCCAGACGCAGAATGGAAAGCGGCTAAAATAATTTGACCGTTGTAGGCCAGAACTTGACCAGCGGTTGCATCGACTGCAGAATAAGTGCCAGAAGATTCTGTTTGCAGTCCTTTGTAAACCTGCGAATACTGAGTGCTGTCCACGTCGTAAAGGTCGGTTTCGCTTTTCAGGCGCTGGTGGATAGCGTAGGAACGGGCGGCGACTGCTTGGGCTTTCAAAGCCTCTTGAGGCCAATTGCCACTCATCTCGGCGCCGAGAACGCTGTAGAGATATTGTTCGATATTGACGTAGTTGATGGCAGTCAAGCCTCCTTTTTGAGGAACTAGAAGCGTGCGTCCCCGATACCACCGATCGCCAATCCAGACATAACCGTTCCCCGTCGGCTCGATCCAAACTTGGTTGGCGGCCCAGCGACCAATTGCCACTGTTCCCGATCGAAATTGAGCCGACTGAGAACTGTTTGCCGGCAGTTCGCCCAAATTGCGCCCGCTACCGTCGCGGATTGCAGCCTTAGTAGAACTGCCGACTTTTACCTGACTTGCCCCGTCTTGTACCGCCACTCGCAAGATCAGCGCGGCCTGTGCTGGGGCTACCATTGCCAGCCAAAACAACAAGGAAATCCAAAAGTAGCGTTTTTTTAATGTCGAAAGAACGGAAACAAAGAATACTCCTGACTGCATTTGAAAATTTTCCTCCTGTGCTGTGTGAGTTTAAGAATTTTTAAGGGAAGGGAAGGGAAAAAGGAAGGGGAACGGAAGAAAGAAAACGTTAGAATTGGGTTTGGCACTCTGTGCGCTTGTCGAAAATGATTTTAGCAAGTAGATGTTCCCAGGAACAGCGATTTATCCCGGTTCCTGCCTGCGACTATTTCCTGTATGTCGGATCAGCCGCACTCTGGATATATGTAACATATTTTTTAAGACTTAATTGAGGTGATTTGACTCTTGCAGATTACATTTCTCGGAACTAGCTCCGGCGTACCCACGCGATCGCGCAACGTTTCCAGCATCGCCCTCCGCTTGCCCCAGCGAGCGGAACTCTGGCTGTTTGACTGCGGCGAAGGAACTCAGCACCAGTTTCTCCGCAGCGAGCTCAAAGTCAGCCAACTAAGCCGCATTTTCATCACTCACCTGCACGGCGACCACATTTTCGGCTTAATGGGTTTGCTGGCTAGCTGCGGTTTGGCGGGGAATGTCAAGCGCATCGATCTTTACGGGCCTCCGGGACTTGAAGAATATTTGCAAGCTGGCGTTCGTTATTCTCAAACTCATTTTTCTTACCCGGTTAAGGTACACAAAATTCACGAGGGAGTCATCTATGAAGATGACGAATATATTGTTAGCTGCGGCCCTTTGAAGCACCGAGTTACTGCTTTTGGTTATCGAGTAACTGAGAAAGATCGTCCGGGACATTTTGATGTAGAAAAAGCGAAGGCAGCGGGCATTCCTTCCGGGCCACTTTACGGTCAATTAAAACAAGGAAAGACGGTAAAGTTAGAGGATGGGCGACAGTTTAAAGGTACGGATTTTTGCGGCCCGGATCAAGTCGGGCGGAAGTTTGTTTACTGTACTGACACGGTTTTTTGTGACGGGGCCGTGGAATTAGCGAAGGATGCTGATTTGTTGGTGCATGAAGCTACTTTTGCTCATCAAGATGCTCAAATGGCTTTCGATCGCCTGCATTCAACTTCGACAATGGCGGCTCAAGTTGCTTTAATCGCTGGGGCGAAACAGCTAATTATGACGCATTTTAGCCCGCGTTATGCTCCTGGAAATGCGATCGTCCTGGATGATTTGCTCAAGGAAGCGCAGGCTATTTTTCCGAATACGAAAATGGCCTATGACTTTTTGACTTACGAAGTGCCCAGGCCTGTTGAAGAGTAGGGTTAATCTGAGATGTTGCACTATTCTCAAGAACAGGCAAGATGCCTGCTCCACAAAGAGTCAATTTGATTTTGATTGTGGAACAGGCATCTTGCCTGTTCAGGAATTAAGGATTGACACTGCTGTTATGGAGTGGTTTAAATCTCAAGGTCATGGTAAAATAGAAAAACGAATTCAATGGCGTTTTATGTCAAATCTTGAATTATTAGCCCAACTGCTTCAATTGTCCCGTGCTGAAAAATTTCAAATGATGCTGTTTTTAATAGCCGAATTGGCAAAAGAAGAAGGAATTGTCATGGGTAATGAATCTGCTGAAATTATGTATTCAGTACATACTTCTAATAGTGCAGCAGAGCAATTGACGCAGTTCCTAGAAATTGAGCAGAAACAAACTCAAAATGTTTAATAGTAGGCGATATCCTTTTCAACCTAAACGAGATGGAATGGGTGTTTTAGCTGATGTTCCGTATCTGCCTTTAACACTAACTTATCAAAATCGTTCTGTGGAGGTTATGGGTTTACTGGATACAGGAGCTAGCGTAAATGTTTTGCCCTATAATGTTGGGGTGCAGTTAGGGGCAATTTGGGAAGAGCAAAGATTTTCTGTTACTTTAGCGGGGAATTTAGCGAGTGCTGAAACAAAAGGGTTATTAGTCTTGGCAAAAGTAGGGGACTTTGAGCCAGTTCAGTTAGTTTTTGCCTGGACTAGGGTGAATAATATTCCCATTCTTTTAGGGCGCACTAATTTTTTTACTGAGTTTGATGTTTGTTTTTATGGGTCACAATTAGCGTTTGAAGTGTGTCCTAAATTTAAGGATAGTTGAGATTATCAATCTTTAAAAAAGCTGCGTTGCAGCCCGGTATATACACTGGAAAATCCTAATTTTTTTTGATTCGATATTGACAGGACATAAAATATGCAGTAAATTATGAAATATGTAATTATCATAATAGTTATAAAAATGGAAAAAAACGATTTGCTCGCTGGAATCGCTGCACTTGGTGGTTCACTTGGTGGTTCGTCATTGGCGGGTTCAATTACAATTGCCACCGTACCTATAGCCACTACTGCAACAGTGCCTGCTGCTGGTGTCGCAGGTTGGTTGGGCTTGACAACGACAGCCACAACTATTGTTGCTGCTCCAGTGACTCTGCCAGTTGCAGGAATTGTGGCAGTAGGGGCACTTTTAACCTACGGAGGTTATCAAGCTTATAAGTTCGTCAATAAAAATCAGTAACCGTTTTGTTGACTACAGGACTTACGCATCTATTGTCTGTCATTCTGAGCCCGAGCCGGAGTTTACCCTTGAACGGAGTGAAGGGTTCTGCAAGTAAACTCCGCGAAGAATCGAGCGAGATTCTTCGGTTCGCTCAGAATGACATAATTACAATGACTTCTCGTTGCTCTAAAATCTCCTCATCCGCCTTCGGGCTATACACCTAATCCACAAACTGCCCGCATAACGCCCCTACTCAATAGTTTGTGGAAATGATTTGCTTAATCAGCAAGGGACAAGAGAAGTCAATCGATTTTAGATTTTAGATTTTAGATTTTAGATTTTAGATTTGAAGCATTGACCCCACGGATAAATTGGGGGGCTCCTTTATCGGATACAGGTTTTTTATTTCTGGACGGATGAATCCGGGGGCTTGTATCCTGGATGCTTTCGGTCAATTCTTCAATCCAAAATCCAAAATCTAAAATCTAAAATCGATCGATCGCCCCCAGCGACGGCCTAGGAGACCCAATGGTTGCTACAATCGGGGAGGGTATATGTTGTGGCTAACACTACAGCCCGTAACCCTGAAAGCTAATAGCTAAATTATTAAAAATCTGCCTCTCCTGCCATGTTTAAAAATCTGCTAGGCGATCCCAACGCGCGCAAACTGAGAAAATTTCAGCCTTGGGTAGCTGATATCAATATTTTGGAAGAAGACTTCCGCGCACTCTCAGACGACGGCCTCAGAGGAAAAACGGCCGAGTTTCAACAACGTCTGGCAAAAGCTAAATCTATCAACGAAGAAAAAGAGATCCTAGACGAAATCTTGCCGGAAGCTTTTGCAGTGGTGCGGGAAGCGGGACAGCGGGTTTTGGGACTGCGCCACTTTGATGTCCAACTCCTCGGCGGCATCATCCTCCACAAAGGCCAAATTGCCGAAATGAAAACCGGTGAGGGCAAAACTTTGGTGGCGACGCTACCGGCTTACCTCAATGCCCTCAACGGTAAAGGCGTACACATCATCACCGTCAACGATTATCTCGCAAGGCGGGATGCGGAATGGATGGGACAGGTGCACCGCTTCCTGGGATTGACTGTGGGACTGATTCAGCAGGGCATGGATCAGGTGGAACGAAAGAAAAATTATAACTGCGATATTACCTACGCGACTAACAGCGAAGTCGGCTTTGACTATTTGCGGGACAACATGGCTACTGTCATGGAAGATGTAGTGCAGCGTCCTTTTAATTTTTGCGTGATTGACGAGGTTGACTCGGTGCTGATTGATGAAGCACGGACGCCTTTAATTATTTCCGGCCAGGTGGAACGCCCCAGTGAGAAGTATATCCGGGCGGCTGAGGTGGCTGCTGCTCTGAGAAAGGAAAATGAAGAACATTACGAGGTTGACGAAAAAGCTCGGAATGTGCTACTGACCGATGAAGGCTTTGGTGAAGCTGAGAATTTGTTGGGTGTTACGGATTTGTACGACCCGGCTGACCCTTGGGCGCATTACATTTTTAATGCGATTAAGGCGAAGGAATTGTTTATTAAGGATATTAACTACATCGTCAATGCCGATCGCGAAGTCGTGATTGTGGATGAGTTTACCGGCCGGGTGATGCCGGGACGGCGCTGGAGTGACGGTTTGCACCAGGCGATCGAAGCTAAGGAACGGGCGGAAATTCAGCCGGAAACTCAGACGCTGGCGACAATTACTTATCAGAATTTCTTTTTGCTTTATCCGAAGCTGTCGGGGATGACGGGGACGGCGAAGACTGAAGAGACTGAGTTTGAGAAGATTTACAATCTGGAAGTAACGCTGATTCCCACTAACCGGATTACCAGCCGTACTGACCTTTCGGATATGGTTTATAAGGGGGAGCCTGGGAAGTGGAATGCGATCGCCCAAGAATGCGCGGAAATGCACGAGATCGGTCGGCCGGTGCTGGTGGGTACTACGAGTGTGGAAAAGTCTGAGTTGCTGTCGCGGCTGCTGCTGGAGAGGAAAATTCCTCACAATTTGCTGAATGCTAAACCGGAAAATGTGGAGCGGGAATCAGAAATTATTGCTCAAGCCGGACGCAAAGGCGCTGTCACGATCGCGACCAACATGGCGGGACGCGGTACTGATATTATTTTGGGCGGTAATTCTGAGTACATGGCGCGCCTCAAGTTGCGGGAGTATTTTATGCCCCGGATTGTGCAACCCGAAGATGAGGACGGGTTTTCGCTGGTGCAAGTACCCGGTATTGGCGGCCGCCCCGCACCTCAAGGTTTTGGTCAAACTGCGAAAAAGGTAAAGTCTTGGAAAGCTTCGGCGCAGATTTTCCCGACGCAGCTATCGAAAGATGCTGAGCAAATGCTCAAAGCGGCGGTGGAATTGGCGGTGAAGGAGTACGGCGAGCGATCGCTCACGGAATTGCAAGCCGATGATATCGTGGCTATAGCTTCGGAAAAAGCGCCGACAAAAGACCCCGTAATTCAAAAATTGCGGGAAGCTTACAATTTAACTCGCAGGGAGTACGATGCTTTTACCAGCACCGAACACGATGAAGTCGTGCGGTTGGGAGGCTTGCACGTCATCGGTACCGAACGCCACGAATCGCGCCGGATCGACAATCAGTTGCGCGGCCGGGCGGGACGCCAAGGAGACCCGGGTTCTACACGGTTTTTCTTGAGTTTGGATGACAATTTGCTCAGGATTTTCGGCGGCGAACGGGTGGCCGGTATGATGAAGGCTTTCGGTGTTGAGGAAGATATGCCGATCGAATCGGGAATGCTGACTCGTTCCCTCGAAGGCGCTCAGAAAAAAGTCGAAACCTACTATTACGACATCCGCAAGCAGGTATTTGAATACGACGAAGTGATGAACAATCAGCGTCGAGCAATCTATGCAGAACGTCGCCGAGTATTGGAAGGTTTGGACTCGAAAGAACAGGTAATTAGATATGCCGAACAGACGATGGACGACATCGTGGGAGCATACATCAATCCCGATTTACCTTCGGAAGAATGGGAACTCGACAAACTTGTCAGCAAGGTGAAGGAATTTGTTTATCTGCTGGCTGACATGACACCGGATCAGCTAGAAGATTTGTCTGTTGAGGAAATTAAAACATTCCTGCACGAACAAGTCCGCAATGCTTACGACATTAAAGAAGCGGAAGTTAATGCAATCCGAGCTGAATTGATGCGAGATGCGGAACGGTTCTTTATTTTGCAGCAAATTGATACTTTGTGGCGGGAACACTTGCAACAAATGGATGCTTTGCGGGAGTCTGTAGGGCTGCGCGGTTACGGCCAGAAAGACCCGCTGATCGAGTACAAAACTGAAGGTTACGAGCTGTTCTTGGACATGATGACGGATATCCGCCGCAATGTGGTTTATTCGCTGTTCCAGTTCCAGCCGCAGCCGGCAATGCAAGTTTCACCAGAGATGGTTTGACGCAGTTGAAAATTGAAGGAAAATGAGATCGCGCAGTCTCCACCCATAATCTTTGATTTGGGTGGGGTTAGCGATATGCAACCAATAAAAGCGAACCAACAATCGTCTGAGTCAAAACTCTCATCTGTTTCTGCCAAGAAGTCTGTTAAGAAAAAGGGCGATCGTGCCAGAAAGAAGTTATATCAAATCCGGTTAAATCGGAATCATGCAGTATAGAGTAGTGCGAGCGTCTCGCTCGCACTGACCATCCAAATATATAAATAATTCCGTTCCAACCGGAAACGATATTAGCCATTAAAGAAGCTAGAATACATCAGAAAATAGCTCCGTCTGGCTCATCCCATCACTATATCGGAAGCCCCAACCATAATTTTTATTGGGTGGGGATACATCACAAATAGTGGTGCAAAGTAAGGGTATTACAATTTAGTGAATTCTTGAACTTTGACTGTCGCTCTTTCATTTTAGCCTAATTTTTAACCGCCTTTGCTATCGCAATACTCCGGACAGTTTTTGGAACGAGACTACAAGCTTACGCGGCGCAAGGATGATAAATAAAGTCCAATTAAATGCAACGAGCGGGGTGGAGCTGACATTGATTTAATTATCCACAGTGGCTCAAAGTCCTACAGAATAAGCCATTGGGCCATATACAAACTGGTGTTGCTGATTCACGGTATGAATCAACTTTTCGCTTGATGTTACAAAACTCACCCTCCCGGGTCTTATAGCAATTGGGAAATGTGAATTCCTACCTAAATTCAGCAACGCCTAAAAACTGTCCGGATTATTGCTATCGGGGAGTGTAAAAAATATCCCCTGACGATTGACCAGAATCATCACAATTGAGAGGTTTAGTTATGAAAAATAATGTGTGGATTGCCAGCGGTTTAGCGCTTTCTCTTATCACTAGCGCTTTGACTGCTAGTGCTGCTTCTTTTCGCAATGACATTACTGGCGTAAAAAATGCTCCTAATGCCACACCTTGGGGAGGATGGTCTACCGCAATTTATTGCCCTGGTGGTAGCTACGTGGGTGGATATTCGATGAGGGTTGAACCGAATCAAGGTGGGGGCGACGATACTGCACTCAATGCTGTTGCCTTATATTGTTACGATCGTGCGGGAAACATGGTCGAGCGGATTGTACCACATCCGGGATTTTGGGGGAATTGGGGTGAAGGAGCTAATTGCCCGAAAGGAAGTTATGCAACAGCATTTAAACTGAAAGTAGAACCACCACAAGGCAATGGTGATGATACAGGAGCAAATTCTGTAACTTTTGGCTGTAGTAATAGTAATAGCACTGTAATTGAAGCATCTGGTGGAGCTCAATGGGGAGCTTGGACACCAAATTGGGTAACAGGTCCGCCGAATTCGGCAATTTGTGGTGTTCGCGCGAAAGTTGAAGGTCAGCAAGGAAGGGGAGATGATACTGCTTTGAATGATTTAGAGTTTAGCTGGTGCAAATTACCACAACCGCCTACCCCAGTTAAACCACAGCCTACACCACCAACTCCAACGCCAAATGGAGGTAACAGTGGCATCCGCCTTTTTGAAAATCCTGTCGGTGAAAATGGTATCCCAATTGATGTAGCGCTAAAAGGTGCTAATGGGCTAGATCCTAACGCACGCCAATTGGGGGCAGATACGTTTTGTCGGTTGAGGGGATATGGAAAGGCTGTGAACTTCCAATTGGCAAGTGGAAGCAACAGGGGTACATTGCAATTCGATCCAAGCACAGGAAGCTGGACACCCTGCCCGAGTTGTGGGATGTATTTTACGAGGGTAGCTTGTCAATAAATAGCAGTACGGGCGATTTAGTGGTTAGAAACTAATGAAGCTGTAAGTTTGAATCTGAATGGAGGAGTTGCTGTCAGTGCTACGGCAATTAACGTCGGCACTAACTATTTGGGTATGGTTGAAGCGGTTGCTCAAAGCGATATTACAACAAATGTTTTTGTTGTAAGGTAGTTTCTGTAGCGCGGGCTTTTCAGGCCTAGTTGAGTGGAATTAAGTGCGATCGCCTTTGAGTTTGACTTGAGGCGATCGCACTTTGCTTTAATACTCGTAGACGCACGACTGGTCACAAACCGGCTTTTTTTACGAGAAGACGCGTTACAGCCCGCAGAAACTGCCAAAAACCCGGTTTCTAAAGTTAGACCCAATCTTCTTGATCGCTTTTTTGTCGCCTGTAAACCTCACCTGTAGCGTGAATTTGGCGGGTTTGTTCATAAAGAGTTTCTTCGGTATAATTCCATTTTTGCAGGACTTTTTTTAAGTCTGCTTGGATATCTCTAGCGCCGGGAAATCCTCGGTAGCGAATTATTAATCTTGCTAATTCCGATAAATTGTATTCGGTTGCTTCTCCTGCTAATAAAGTATCGACACTGGCTCGATCGCGCTTGTATTGCGGATGCTGCTGATCTTGAGTTTTTTCTAATGAATCCATATTAAGTAAGTGGGTAGAAATAAACATTACATGGGAGCGGGCGGGTTTATAAGATTATTAGTCTTAGGCTATTATGGTTGGTAAAACCCGCCCCTACAATTCAGGTTGTTCTAGGATTATTTTTGGTGTTTAACTACATATTTATATTTCCCAATCATCAGAATACCAAAAACTTCGACTTCTTGAAAAAGTCAAGATTCTGATTATTTGCTTGTGTTGTCGCTTCAGTCATCCCCAGAAATTTTTGTGTTTGTTGAGTAATACCAAATAGTCGATCGCCCTGACAAAAGATTTCCCAGGCGCGAATTCCCATAAAACCAATACCTGCAACCGCCAAGGGCATCGCAGCAGCACCTAAAAGCGCGGCAATGGGGGGAAATATCATGCACAGTGTTAACAGAATGCCAGTAATAACACCACCAGCAATGCCAGCTTTGGCGGTGGCGGTGGCGACTTGTTCGACTAACTCTGACTGGGTAATTTTGCCTTCAACGCACAATAGCGAGTTTTCTAAGATAGAAAATATTAACTCAATTACTGCGGCGGCGATCGCCCCTTTCATTGCAGCCCCAACGATTTCCGCAACTGCTGCTTTAAACGCTGCATCCGCTAAAACTTGCTTAGCGACTGCTAATTCTGCAGCAGTCATGTCTACACCACCGCGAGCACGATTCACCCAAAAATATTCAAAAATCCCGTTAGCAGCTTCGCTTCCGCCTCCATTGACGTGCGCTTGGATGTGACTCCAATCTTTATCTTGACAGAAGTTGCGAATTGCTTCTGGGCCTTGGGCACGAATTTGGGCGGGTATGGATTCAAATACTTTTGCTGCTTCTTTAACATTTCGCATTCCGTCACGCACGCCAGCCCTAGCAAATTTCAATTGCAGATTTCTTGGCAGGTTCTCAAAACGGATGTTATGTGCTATTTTAAAAGCTTCTTGAGTGGCGATCGCCCCAGCACTAACCATTGAACTTGGCGCTGATTGTACCCACCCTGTTAATACAGTTGCACTTTCCTCAACTTTAGCAGCGATTTCGTTGGCTAAGTTTTGGGTATCGGCAACAGTTTCTTGTACTTTAGCCGTTAGGAATTGGAGCGGATTCTGGCTAATTTCCATGTTGATCCAGCTTGCATCATTAATAATTGAATTATTCCGACTATAACATTCCTCTTCAGTAAGTGTGATTTTTTACTAAATTGCTTCTAGCTTCTAACTCCGGCTGTAAATTTAGAGCTTTTTTTTGATAAAATAAACCTTCATTAATTCGACCTTGCTCTTCCAAACTTTTGCCTAAATTCCAATAAGCGACGGCTAAATCTGGTTGAATAACGATAGATTTTTGATAGTAAGTTATGGCGTCATCGAGCTGGCCTTGTTTGTAAAACATACTGCCCAAGTTAACATAGGCTTCGACAAAATTAGGATCGAATTCGATCGCCTTGGAGTAGGCGCGAATCGCCGCCTCTATTTTGCCTTGGGCTTGCAGGATATTGCCTAGAGTTTTGTAGGCGGCGGCGAAATTGGGTTGCTGGCGAAGTGCTTGGTAACAGGAGGCGATCGCCTCTACATATTTCTGTTGCGTATAATAAATTTCTGCGATCTTGTTGAGTGCGATCGCATTATCTGCTGGAATGGCTAGTAATTTTTGATATTGAGCGATCGCCTCCTCAAGTTTTCCTGATTTCTGGAGGCTCTCGCCCGCTGACAAATACTGCTCTGCTAACTCGGAATTTGCGGTCATAGATTTTACTTTAACAGCCAAAACTACTTTACCACAACTGTTAGTTAGCAACCGCGATTTCTAGGGATATTATGACTATTTTCAATTTTAAATTTGTTTTTGTACCAACAGTTCGGACAGTTTTTGATTACCAACCGTAGCATAGAGGTTTTAGGGAACTCCGATTAAAGCGAGATAAAAGTCAGCAAAGTTCTGGACGCACTCTTGACGATCTGAAACCCGGTTGCTGACTATATTTCTCGCTCCTGTTAGCAAAACTCATAGAAACCAGGTTTCTAACACCCCATGCGTGGGCATTGAAACTGTCCGAAGTGTTGATATATCAATTAACTGAATGTTCGATCGCCCTAGCTGTTCAAAAATTGATCGAACGGGCGATCGAAAAAATTAAGGATACAGTCGCCACACCTTAATCGTGTCGTCAAAACTGCCACTGATCAGAGTTTTGTCTTGAGGATTAAAAGCCAAATCCACCCAAGTAGAATGACCCTTCAGCGTGACCACCGTGTCGGCGGGACTCATCTGCCACCGCTGGCCGGGACTCAGCCGCCACAGCTTGATAGTGCCGCTCAAATCGGCGCTGGCGAGTTTGTCTCCGTCGGGACTGAAAGCCAAGGACTTAACCTTGTCGGAATGGGCACTCAAAGTCCGCAGCAGAGAACCGTCGGGCTTCTGGGAGTGATGATTTGGGCTGATATCCCACAACTTCACCGTCTTGTCCCAACTGCCGCTGGCGAGAGTTTGACCGTCCGGGCTGATGGCAAGAGACCAAACCGCCTCGGAATGACCCCAAAAAGTGTCTTTGAATTCCCCAGTCTGCCAGTTCCACAGGTTGATCTTACCGTCGCTGCTGCCGATCGCCAAAGTTTCTCGATCAGGACTGAAAGCCACCGACTGCACCTCGTCCAAAACCCCCTTGAGAGTTTCCAACTCGGCCCCGCCTTCGACTTGCCACAACTTCAAAGTTTTGTCCTTACCGACACTGGCCACGGTCTGGCTATCGGGACTGAAAACCACCGAGAACACGCCGTCTTGGTGTCCGTCCAAAGTCCGAATTAACTTGCCAGAATAGAAACTCCACAATTTAATCGTACCGTCAACGCCGCCGCTGGCGATCGTCCTGCCGTCGGGACTGACAGCCACCGACCACACCGGCCCCAAATGTCCTGCTAAAACCTTGAGCAGCTTGCCGTGACGCTTGTGCCGCAAGTGAATTGTGCCGTCGTTATTTCCGCTGACGATCACGCGGCCCTGGGGAGCAACTGCTACCGCCCAAATTGGGTTTTTGTCTTGATCCGCCAGAGTGCGTACAGCAGGCCCTGACGGCGATGCCTTACTCCTGAAATTCTGCATCGGGGGCGGATTGAACCGAATTTCGGGAATGCTAGAAGCAGGCTCACCAGAAGTGAAAGCCTGCGGTGCAGGAGATGGCAAGCGAACACCCAGCACTACGGAAAGCAGGGCAACCGTAGTTGCTCCCCACATTGCCAAAGTCCACTTGGGTTTGCTGAGAATCACGTCTACCGGTGCCGGGCCGTATTTCATGTCTGTGAGAATTGCCTCGGTCGAGCGATAGCGTTTTGATGGTTCTCGCTGCACCATTTTATCCAGGATGCGGCCGAGTCGCGCCGAAACTGGTACTTTCAAATAATGCCTCCAAGCCCAACTTTCGGCTTTGATGTCAAACAAATCAAAGGGCGACATTCCCGTTAACAAGTGAATGCAAGTGACGCCCAAACTGTAGATGTCACTGCTCTTAATCGCTTGGCCTTTAATTTGTTCCGGCGCCGCGTATTCGGCAGAACCTGTCACCGTTTCTGTTTTGATCGGGCCACTATTAGCCCGAATTGCCGCGCCGAAATCGACTAAAACTAGCCCAGAGGAATTTTCCTGAGACACGGAATGTAAATCCTCTTTCCCTGCCCAAGCTGGGGATGCTTGGGGATTTTTGCGGTGAATAATATTCGACGGTTTGATATCTCCGTGAATCAGTTGATTTTCATGAACAAATTGCAGGACGGGCAACAATTCGCTCAGCAGATACCAAATTTGAATTTCTTTAACAACACCTTTTTCTGAAAGCCGATCGGCTAAATTGCGGCCTTCGATGTATTCTTGCACTAAATACTGGCAGCCTTCGAGTTCAAAAGATGCCAGCAGTTTAGGTATTTGCGGATGTTTCCCCAACTCGTCGAGAACTGAGGCTGAGCCGCGAAATGTCCGGTTTTGCTGTGTGCCACCGTCTGCGGCTGCTGAGCTGCAGAACTGTTGAATGATGCAGCGGGGTTGCGAAGGCTGGTCTTCATCGACTGCAAAGAAGGTGCGGCAAGTGAGACTTTGACCGAGGGTGTGAAAAACTCGGTAGCGGCCTTTTAGCAGCAAGTTCGACTCGCAACTTTTGCATACTGTCGCGCGATCGAGATTTTGGGGATTCTGGCAATGGGGATTGGTGCAGTAACTCATTTGTCTTTCCGCTGGAGACCCCCGTCCGACATTCTTGCTGGTGGGGGAGGAAAGCGGGGCGGTGCGTGCCGCTTCCTGTGGACAAATTAAATAATTAATTGGAATCTTTGCTTGATCATAATTGTTTCCCAGATTTTCGCCACAATTGCTGCCGTCGATCGCGCGTAAATAATTGCTGACTTTCCTGCGAGCAAGGTTTAATAGGTCGAGCATAGGGGCGGGCTCTCCTGCCCAACCCCTACTCCCCACAAGAAAATCATTCTTTGTGGAACAGGCCCGAAAGCTTGTTCTTTAGAATGGTGCAATATCTCAGTTGTTACCGAATTAAGCTATACTGTCATTGCGAATACTTGCATTGCGATCGCACCAAATCAATCGCGAGAGCTTGCCAAATATCCGCGATTCTTTGTTCTAGGGAGTGAATCTAAAAGTTCAAATTTCCCATGTCAAATCCACTAACAGATTAAAACTTAGGCACATTTTCCCAAACTAACTACTAACTTTTAACTATTACTTATGCCGTTAATTCGCGTTCCCAAACCTTGGGAAATTCTCGAACCCCAAATTACCCCAGAAACAGCCTTTCTCAACCGCCGTCGGTTCATGACAAATTTAATTGGCGCCGGCGTGACAGCTTCGCTGCTGCCGCTGACTGGCTGCCAAAGCAATGCTAGCTCAAAAGCTGCTCTGGAGCAAAGCTCAACCCAAGCATATTCGGAATTGAGCCGGAATCCCGCCTTTGCAAAAGTCGATCGAGCGATTACCGACGAAGCCTTAGCGACAAAATACAACAATTTTTACGAATACGGCGGCACAAAATCAATTTGGCAAGCCGCTCAAGCTTTGCCAACAGAAAACTGGAAAGTAGAAGTAGGAGGTTTAGTAAAAAATCCCCGCACTTATGATATTGACGACCTCTACAAAAAATTTCCTATCGAAGAACGAGTTTATCGATTTCGCTGCGTAGAAGCCTGGGCGATGGTAGTTCCTTGGGTCGGATTTCCCATGAAATTACTGATGGCCGATGTCGAACCGCAATCGAAGGCTAAATTCGTTCGCTTTACCTCATTTTACGACCCCAAAATTACTCCCGGCCCCGGTTTGATGTCGCAATTTTATCCTTGGCCTTATACCGAAGGCCTGCGAATTGAAGAAATGGCGAACGATTTAGCATTTTTCGCCACAGGCTTGTATGGCCGAAGGCTACCAAAACAAAATGGTGCGCCGCTGCGGCAAGTGATTCCTTGGAAATACGGTTTTAAGGGCGCAAAGTCGATCGTAAAAATTGAATTTGTCGAACAACAGCCCGCCACTTTTTGGAATACAATCGGCCCCAACGAATACGCCTTTGAAGCAAATGTCGAGCCCGACAAGCCGCACCCCAGATGGTCGCAGGCCAGCGAACGCATAGTCGGCCCTGGTAACAGTTGGTCGTGGGAAACTCGCCCAACTTTGCCCTATAACGGTTACGGCGAATATGTGGCGAGTTTGTACAGTTAATTGACGGATTTCCCCTCGTTTCTAGGCTCAGCCTAGGAACGCAGATCCGGAGGCTCTGCCTCCCTATTTGTGCGAGGCAGAGCCTCGGATTCAGGCATTCCCAGGCAGATCCTGGGAACGAGAAAAGGGAAATATGAAATGTGCGATCGCAGTTTAGCATTTCCCTTTTTACCAGTTGCTGAAATTCCCGGTTTCATCGCACAAAGCAGAACAGTCGGACAGCGTGCTGCTGTGCGTTTGTTTCGGCAAAGAATTAGAGAAATTTTGCCAAATTAAAAATAACACTTACATCTCTCCTTACTCTTTCTCTGTGCCCTCTGCGCCCTCTGCGGTAAAAAAACTCTTTATTGTTCACAAAACTCTGCAACCCTCCGCCAAACTCGATCGCACAAATCGGGTATGCTAACATCGAACCATTCAATTTCAGGATAGGCTCGAAACCATGTCCGCTGACGCTTCGCAAATTGCCGCGTGTGCAAAATTGTTAATTCTTTAGCTTCTTCCAGCTTAATGTCGCCAGCCAAATATTGTTTCATTTCCTGATAGCCCAGCGTGTTCAAAAGTGGCAAATCGCAGCCGTATTTTTTACACAAATATTCTACTTCAGCAATCCAACCGCGTTCTAGCATTTGTTCGGTGCGCTGTTTGATACGATCGACCAAAACTTCGATCGCGCAATCCAACCCAATTTGTAAAATAGGATAATTGGGAGGAGTTTCGCCCTGCTGTTCGGAAATAGGGCGACCGGTGACATAAAATACTTCCAGTGCTCTTAAAGTTCTTACTGGGTCATTGAGGTGAATTTTCTCAGCCGCAGAGCGATCGACCTGCTGCAACATCGCGTAACATTGAGATTGTCCGAGTTCTGCAAGTTGCGATCGCAATTCGGGCATCGGTGCTACCCTCGGAATTTTTAAACCGCGCACGATCGATTTAATATATAAGCCCGTCCCTCCAACCAACAACAGGGGAGGAGAAACAGGAAAATCGACAGCAGCAATTAAATTTTGAGCTTGTTGCTGGTAATCTGCTAGTGTCAGAGTTTCTGTGGGATCGCAGATGTCAATTAAGTGATGCGGTACACAAGTGCGATCGACCGCCGTCGGTTTTGCGGTTCCGATGTCAAATTCGCGGTACACTTGACGAGAGTCCGCACTCAGAATCGAAGATTGCAGTCGCCCCGCCAAAGCCAAAGCCACTCCCGACTTCCCCGTCGCCGTCGCCCCACAAATCGTAATTAATTTAGACATAAGCTGTCGCACATTTCCCTATAAAAACTCTCAAATCCTCTCCTATCCATGCTTTCCCCTCTCTCCCTTCACTGATTCACCGCGCTACGCCTGGGAGTCGCGAAGCAATCTCCAAACTATTCCCCTCCGTCCCCCCGATAAATTTCCCTTCAGAAAGCCCTAGCATAGCCTTTAACGGTTTTGTGCTATAATTTTAGGAGTTTTCCCATTTTAGAAGCTTTCGGGGCTTTAGGCCTCATTATTGGAGCTATTTTTGTATGACCAGCAGCTACAGCGCCGACCAGATTCAAGTTCTCGAAGGTCTCGAAGCAGTCCGTAAACGACCGGGGATGTACATCGGTACCACCGGCCCGCGAGGACTCCACCATCTAGTTTACGAGGTTGTGGACAATTCCATAGATGAGGCGCTGGCTGGCCACTGCACTCACATCGAGATTGACATCAACGCCGACGGTTCCGTTACCGTGACAGACGACGGCCGGGGTATTCCGACCGGCATCGTTGCCAAGACTGGCAAATCGGGAATAGAAACAGTAATGACTGTACTCCACGCCGGCGGTAAATTTGGCGGTGGTGGCTACAAGGTTTCTGGAGGATTGCACGGTGTAGGTATTTCTGTTGTTAACGCGCTGTCCGAGTGGGTAGAAGTGACAGTTTGGCGCGACCAAAAAGAACATTTACAGCGCTACGAGAGAGGCAATCCAGTTACGGAACTTACTGCCAAGCCCAACAAAGGCACTCGCACCGGCACTTCAGTTTCTTTCTTGCCAGATACTCAAATATTTAGCACTGGCATTGAATTTGATTACACTACACTCGCGGGGCGCTTGCGAGAATTGGGTTACTTGAATGCGGGCGTGAGAATTACGTTTAGCGACCACCGTTTGGAACTGCTCAAAAGTAGCGAACCTCGCATCGAAACTTACTGTTACGAGGGCGGAATCAAGGAATATATCGCCTACATGAACCGCGAAAAGCAGCCTCTGCACGAAGAAGTGATCTACGTGCAAGGAGAACGCAACAACGTGCAAATAGAAGTGGCCTTGCAGTGGTGCGTTGATGCTTTTAGCGACAACGTTCTAGGTTTTGCTAACAACATTCGGACGATCGACGGTGGCACGCACTTAGAAGGTTTGAAGGCTGTTTTGACGCGGACGATGAATTCGATCGCCCGCAAGCGCAACAAAATCAAAGAAAACGAGCCCAACCTCGCCGGCGAAAACGTGCGCGAAGGTTTGACAGCAGTGATTTCTGTCAAAGTCCCAGACCCTGAATTTGAAGGTCAAACTAAAACTAAGCTAGGAAATACAGAAGTTCGGGGAATTGTCGATTCCTTGGTAGGCGAAGTATTGACAGAATATTTAGAGTTTCGCCCCCAAGTAGCCGACGCTATTTTGGAAAAAGCAATTCAGGCATTTAAGGCCGCTGAAGCTGCCCGTCGTGCCCGCGATTTAGTGCGCCGAAAATCTGTCTTAGAATCGTCTCCTTTGCCGGGAAAATTAGCGGACTGTAGCTCCAGAGACCCCGCCCTGTCTGAGATATACCTGGTCGAGGGGGATTCAGCGGGGGGCTGTTTTTTTTCATCTCAGGAAATAAAATTAGCTGACGGCACCACAAAAACTATCAAACAGATAGTTGACGAACAAGCAGAAGGTAAAGAACACTTTTGCTACACCATTCGCGAGAGTGGAAACATCGGGTTTGAGCGAATAACTAATGCTCGGATGACTAAAGCAAATGCTGAAGTTGTCAAACTGACATTAGACAATGGGGAGACAATAACTTGCACTCCCGACCATCCATTCATGTTGCGGGATGGCACTTACAAAGCAGCCGCCATGCTGACACCGGAAGATTCATTAATGCCGTTCCACAGCAAGTTGTCGGAAAAAAACAAACAGGGTCAGGGACTTAACGGTTACGAAATGGTTTGGAATCCCAACAGTGATAAGTGGATTTACACCCATCTTTTAGCGGATTTCTACAACCTGAAACATGGCGTTTATCTCGCATCTGACGGCAATCACCGCCATCACGTTGACTTTAACAAACTCAACAACAATCCGACAAATATTCAGCGATTGCCTGCTGAGGATCACTTGGCTCTTCACCGCGCGAACCTTGAGAAAACCTTGCACAGGCCCGATGTCATTGAAAAGAGCCGTCAAGCTCACATGACCGATGAATTTCGGGCGATGATGAAAGAGCGGATGCGGCAGCCTGAAACGCTACAAATTCTTTCGGAACAGGCGAAAGCTCAGTGGGAAGATGAAGAGTATAAAGCTTACATGATGAGCAAGTGGCGGGAGTTTTACGATAGTGATGAAACTTATCGCCAGCAAAATAATGAACTGCTGAACCAAGCCCAGCAAGAGTATTGGAGTTCCGAAGAAAACCGTTTGGCTCAGTCGGAACGGGTGAGTAATCATTTTGCTAACAATCCTGAAGCACGGGAGACTCATTCTCAACTTGCTAAAGAACAGTGGCAAGATGAGAATTTGTTGGAGTGGCGGCGCGAAAAAACTAAGGAACAGTGGACGCCGGAGTTTCGCCAGAAACGTAAAGCGACTTTGAAGGAAACTTATTACCGCCAGACGCTGGAAGCTTTGAAGACAGTCCACCTGAAAGAAGGTTGGATGAATGTAGATGCTTACAATCTTTATCGCCGCATGAAGGGTGATAAGACTTTGTTGAAGTTTGAGACGTTTTGCGATCGCTACTTTAATGGTGATGAAGTATATGCTCGCCAAGCGGTTCGGAATTACAACCACCGCGTTGTCAAGATCGAAGCTGTAGAGGAACGCTACGATGTCTACGACATCGAAGTGCCCAACAGTCACAACTTTGCATTAGGGGCGGGAATTTTTGTCCACAACAGTGCCAAACAAGGGCGCGATCGCCAATTCCAAGCAATCCTGCCTTTGCGCGGTAAAATTCTCAACATTGAGAAAACCGACGACGCCAAAATCTACAAAAATAACGAAATTCAATCGTTAATTACAGCCCTGGGTTTGGGCATCAAAGGCGAAGAATTCGATCCGGGTCAATTGCGGTATCACCACATCGTAATTATGACTGACGCTGACGTAGATGGTGCTCACATCCGCACGCTGTTGCTGACTTTCTTCTACCGCTATCAGCGGGCACTTGTAGAACAAGGTTACATCTACATTGCTTGTCCTCCTCTCTATAAAGTGGAACGGGGACGCAATCATTACTACTGTTACAGCGATCGCGAAATGAACAATCTCGTCCGCAATGAATTTCCGGCGAATGCTAACTACACCATTCAGCGGTTCAAAGGTTTGGGTGAAATGATGCCGACACAGTTGTGGGATACAACGATGAACCCAGAAACTCGGACGCTGAAACGGGTTGAGATTGAAGACGCTGCTGAGGCCGATCGCATCTTTACGATCTTAATGGGCGATCGTGTCGCCCCCCGCCGCGAATTCATTGAAACCTACGGCCCCAAACTCAACCTCCTCGACTTGGACATCTAAATTAATCCTGAGTCCTGAGTCGTTAGCTAGCAGCTAATGACTCAGGACTCATGACTAAACTTTTGCGGCCCTGATGCCTTCTGCCCTTTCGGGCGATCGGGCATCAGGGCCCTTTGATGTTTCTAGGTTTTGTTATAAAAATTAATACAATCTCTCATCAAATCGATCTAAGGTAAACACTTAGGTAAATTTTAGATTTTTGGCGCATCCATCAGCTACCACAAAAATAGAAGGTTGGACAAATATAGCGTCAACGACCCAGGTCTAAAGAGATTGGGCTTCTAGCCTAAGACTTAAACCGCAGTTGACCAGACTCAGTACCTTGGTACTACGTTAACGGTAAGAGTTAAAGACCTACCAGGGAATGCGAAGCTAGTTCCTTGCTCTAGAAATTTAGGATTAAACAGACTTATTGGGTTAAATCAGTGTCCTAGATATAGTACCGGCCGTTAACTTTGTCGAAGCTAACATCACCCCGAAAGGGAGGCTCGAAAGAGCAAACATTATGCGATCGCGGGTTGCCAAATTTGAGAGGGTAATTTCGATGCACGCTCCCCTAGCTGAAGTGTCCCATCGAAATTACATTACATTCATTACACTCCCATCTAGCAATCCTCGTGTAATGCAAAGATTGACGGCGGTTTCGACCGCCGAGCCGTTTCCCTCTCAGGTCTAAAGACGCTGAGTTTCCCACTTACCGAATTTTTTTATGAGCATCAATTTAGCGACCAAATTGCGTGAGGGAACCAAAAAGTCCCACACAATGGCAGAAAACGTCGGTTTTGTCAAGTGTTTTTTAAAAGGCGTTGTAGAAAAAACTTCTTACCGGAAGTTAGTAGGAAACCTCTACTTTGTCTACTCGGCAATGGAAGAGGAAATGGAACGCCAAAAACAGCATCCGGTTGTTTCAAAAATTTACTTTTCTGAGTTGAATCGCAAACACAGCTTAGAGCAAGATTTATTTTACTACTACGGTGCGAATTGGCGCGAACAAGTAGCCCCCTCAGCCGCAGCTAAAGCTTATGTGCAGCGCATTCGAGAGATTTCGGCGACCGCACCAGAACTGTTAGTAGCTCACTCTTACACTCGCTACCTTGGCGATTTATCCGGCGGACAAATCCTGAAGGGAATTGCCCAGCGCGGGATGAATCTTTCCGACGGAGAAGGCACTGCTTTCTATGAATTCCAGGATATTCCTGATGAAAAAGAATTCAAGGCTAACTACCGTCAGGCAATGAATGAACTGCCGATTGACGAAGCAACAGCAGAGCGAATTGTTGACGAAGCTAATGCAGCTTTTGGCATGAACATGAAGATGTTCATGGAGTTAGAGGGCAATTTGATTAAAGCAGTCGGTCAGATGCTTTTCAATACCCTGACACGGAAGCGCGGTGGTGCCAGTACCGAATTGGCTACTGCTGATTGAGTTAAAGCTCACTGGGGATAATTTGAGCCTCGTTTAAGAGGAAAAACTTAAATCCTGGGGGTTTGATGGCTGCTTTTACAGTCACCAAATCTCCGGGATTTTGCATGGTGTTTGAATTGCGGGCGATCGACTTTTTAACTCATATCGTTTCCGGTTGTATCGGGATTATTTAACCGCAGAGGGCGCAGAGAACGCAGAGGGAGAGAATACAGAGAGGAATAATTCGGATGCTACCGGATTTGATATCACAACTAAACACTATCACCTTCCCATGCCGCGATCGGGAGGCTCCTCGTCGGGGACAGGCAAAGAAGTGGGCCTTACTTGTCGCTCCAAATACTTGCTCAAAGCGTAAGCGATATCTCCACGAGTCATCGGTTTCAAAGGATTAATTTTATTAGTTGCGACATCAACATTAACGAACCCTTCATAAAGTGCAGTAGCTATAGATTTTCTAGCCCAATTAGGAATTTCGCCTGCATCGGGATACTTAGCTAAAATCTCGGAAATGCTGGGATCTGGAAACTGAAAAACCCCATAAGCTTGAGCAAAAATCGCCAAAGCTTCAGCGCGAGTCACCCTTTGATTTGGGAAAAACATTCCGTCGCGATATCCACTCATCGTTCCCGTTTTCAAAGCAGTTTGAATCGCACTGTAAGCCCAGTAACTCTTCGGTACGTCCGGCACTTCCCTATCCGGTTTCTGAGCTGTTTTCCGGCGTTCCAAACCAAAAGTTTTCACTAAAATCACCGCCAAATCGGCGCGACTGACAAGGCCATCAGCATTAAAATTGCCACTGGCATCTTTATTCATCAATCCAGCACTCACAACCCGATCGATCGGGTCAATTATTTGTTGAGATTGAACCGCCATTGGGACTCCTTGCATTAGCGCGATCGCCAAAAAAATACTCACTAACTTTTTCACGATTTTAATCCTTTCTGTCGCTAAAACCATCATGAAAACAGCAGTAATATTTTTTATGGTTCCATCGGAATTATTCTGTGGTTTCGGCGGTGCGCTAGAGTTGGGGATTATATATTAAAATCAAACATTTGCTTCTGGCAAAGCGCCCTGCATTTTACCCAGCCAATCAATCAAATTATCTAATTGCTTTTGGGCCGTCAAAACCGCCATACCTCGAATAGTAACCTTCCCCTTGCTGTAGACAAAACGAGAGCGCAAATGTTCCGGCAAATTAGCCTTGAGCAAATTCCAAGCAGGCTCTTCCATAGCTGTTTCCAAAACTATGTTCTGCTTATTCTCCGGCTTAATCCGAGAAAAACCGATTTTTTTAGCGATTTGTTTGAGTTCGACCACACGGATAAGTTGCTGGGCTGGCAGAGGAATTGGCCCATAACGATCGCACCAATCAGCCTGAATCTGCTGTAATTCTTCAGGGGTATTAGCAGAAGCCACAGACCGGTAAGCGCTCATCTTTTGATCCAAATCTGCGATGTAATCGGCAGGAATAAACGCCGTCAAAGTGAGGTCAATTTGCGCGTCCTCAACTTTCGGAATTTCCTGACCCTTAATTTCGCGAATCGCCTCCTCTAACATTTCAGCATACAAATCAAAACCGATCGCCTCCATTTGACCAGATTGTTCAGTACCCAAAACATCACCCGAACCGCGAATTTCCATATCTCGGACAGCCAACTGATAGCCCGAACCCAACTGGGCAAACTCTTGAATTGCCCGCAGCCGCTGCCTTGCAGCATCAGAAAGTTGGTTCTGCTTGGGATAAAACAGCCAAGCATGAGCTTGAATCCCCGCGCGTCCCACCCGTCCCCGCAACTGGTAAAGCTGACCCAAACCAAACTTCTGCGCGTCTTCAATTAAAATAGTATTGACTCGCGGAATATCCAAACCCGACTCAATAATCGTCGTGCACACCAAAATATCAAACTCCGCCGCACTGAAAGTCAGCATGATTGATTCTAATTCCGACGCCTCCATTTGACCGTGGGCGATCGCAATTCTGGCAGACGGAACCATCTCCTGCAACTGAACGGCCAACTCATCAATCCCCTCAATCCGCGGCACCACGTAAAAAACCTGACCGCCTCTATCCAATTCTTGACGAATTGCCGATCGCACCACTTCCGGGTTATAGGGAGCCAAATGCGTCTGAATCGGGCGTCTGGAAGGAGGCGGAGTCGAAATCAAACTCATCTCGCGAATCCCCGACAGCGACATATACAAAGTCCGGGGAATCGGCGTTGCTGTCAGAGTCAGAACATCTACCTCTGTTTTGAGAGATTTAATCGCTTCCTTTTGCTTAACTCCAAACCGCTGTTCTTCATCCACCACCAACAGGCCCAAATCCCGAAATTTAATCGCCTTGCTCAAAACAGCTTGAGTACCGACAATCACATCTAATTCCCCAGTCGCCAAACGCTTGTGAATCTCTCGGCGCTCGGTTTCAGTGCGAAAGCGATTGAGCAAACCAACTTCGATCGGATAAGGGGAAAAACGCTCCGAGAGCGTGTGATAGTGCTGTTGGGTCAAAATCGTCGTCGGCGCGAGCAAAGCCACCTGCTTGCCCGCCGTAACCGCCTTAAAAATCGCTCTCAGAGCCACTTCTGTCTTACCAAAACCGACATCGCCGCAGACCAAACGATCCATCGGTCGATCGCCCTCCATGTCGCGTTTCACATCCTGAGTTGCCTTCAACTGATCCGGCGTTGGCTGGTAAGGAAAAGAATCCTCTAATTCTTGTTGCCAAGGCATATCAGGAGGAAAAGCGTAACCTGTTTGTTTAGCTCTTTTAGCATAAAGATTCAGCAAATCCACTGCCAATTTTTTAACAGCTTTGCGAACCTTAGTTTTAGTTTTTTCCCAAGTTTGACCTGTCAGCTTGTTTAGATCCGGTACTTTATCGGCTACAGTCCGAAACCGCGACAAAGCGCCCAATTGATCTGCCGCCACCCTCAGAGTACCGTCAGCGTATTGAATCAATAAATATTCGCGAGTTTCCCGATCGATCGTCAAACGTTCCAACTTGAGAAATTTACCCACTCCGTGCTGGCGGTGAACCACATAATCACCAGGGCTTAATTTATTCGGGTCTACTTGCTTAGAAGCAGCGCGGCGGCGCTTGCGGACGTAGCTAAAAGTAGCGAGAGAATGCTGACCGTAAAATTCCCGATCGGTAATTAAAACTATCCGAAAAGTCGGTAGGATAAAACCTTCCAATTCTGCCAGCCCGCTGTACTTCAAAGCAACCGGAATGTGCTGCAATTGCAACTTGTCGATCGCCAAATAATCGCGCGGATTCACCACAAACTGAGCCGGACAGTCGTGCTCCGAAAGCAAAGAAACAGAACGACTCGGTTGAGCAGAAACCAGAAAAATGGTAAAACCCCGATCGCGCTCTTCCCTGAGCATTTGAGACAGCTTCGCAAATTGGTGAGGCATCACCGGCACAGGCCGAGAAGCCAAATTAATCGCAGACGGTAGCTGGTCGCCCTCCGCAGAGCTTTGAATTTTTTTAGCTGTAGAATCTTCTGCCAATTCTGAAAGTTCTAGCCTCTCGAAAGCTGCGACATCTGCCATAGATTCAGCAAAAGTGCGGTGAATTTTCGGAACTTTTAAATTAGCAATTGGCAAGTTTTCTGTTTCCTCACCAGCAACTGTCGATTCGCGATTGCAATTATTCCACTGTTCCTGTGCATTCTCAAACCAGCGGTCGCTGTGACCTTCGCACCCTTGTGGTTCGTCAATAACAACTAAAGTATTTTCAGTCAAATAATCCAACAAAGATGCAGGTTGCTCGAAGGCTAAACCCAACAGCCTGCGGACAAATTTTTCGCCTTCATTTTCTGTGTCAACCGAGCCTATGTGGTTGATTTCGTCAACCTTTTTTTCAGATAAAACTGCTTTAATAATTGTGTTAAAATTAGTAGGGGTTAAAACTAATCGATCGACCTTATCGAGCGATCGCTGGGAAGACGGGTCAAACTCCCGAATTTGCTCCAAATCATCCCCAAACCATTCCAGCCGCACTGGCAACTCCGCCGCTACCGGAAACACATCGACAATATCGCCCCGGCGACTCCACTGGCCCTCCATTTCTACCAGAGTCACTCGATCGTACCCCATCGACACAAGTTGGCGGTCAAGTATCTTCGAGTCTTGAACCGCACCTCGCTTCAGCGTCAGACAGTAGGGTTCAAAAGCAGCAGGCGGGGGCAAGTGACACTGGAGAGCTCTTTCGGTGGCTACAATCGCGATCGGCTTAGAATTAGGGTTTGTTTCTCGTTTCTCGACCAAATCCGCCAGCACCTGCATTTGTCCCCAAGTCATTTCGTTCTCGTCGGAGTAAGATAGCTCGTAGGGCGAAGCCTCGGAAGTTGGGTAAAAATGCACAGTCTGCCAGCCCATAGCCTCCAGCCCTGCCACCCAACGGCCGGCTTCTTCTAGAGTTGCTGTCACTACCAGTAAACTCCGCCCTTCTTGCTGTGCGAGGGCGGAAGCTACTAAACCTTTGGGCAAACGGGCTACGCCGGACAGTTGCACGTAGCGATGGCGCTTGAGCTTGTTGAGGAGTTCTGTTGCTAGGGGCGATCGCCCCAGGGTACGAATTATTGAAGAGAAAGTCATGCGCTTTTAATTTTAATCCCTGATCGGCGAAGGCTCTTTCCCTTTGCCTGTTAAGGAGATTGTACGACAAACATCCATGATTGTGCCGCTCTGCTGTTGACCGAAAGCATCCAGGATACCCGCCACGTGATTCATCTCGCGCAAGTCAAGGCTTCAATCTAAAATCTAAAATCTAAAATCTAAAATCGATTGACGCCTGGGAACTTAACTGGAGATAGATTTGTGCTTTAATATGTCGATCCGGCGATCTTGAGCGAGCCAGTTCCGTTAATATAGGGCCAGGTTGACAACAATTTCGATTTTGCGATCGAGATTCGCAGCTTCCAGACCTCTCCTGTGACTGCACCCAAAGACGGATACCCTGCCACGTACTCAAGTTGTGAAGATCGAAGAATTTTAGATATGAGGGAAATCCCCCAGATACTGGTGGCGTCGTCAATCTAAAATCTAAAATCTCAAATCTCAAATCAACTAACCGGGCAGAGCGCTTCGCCGTTACTACCGAAAATTTTAGAAATGTCCTCAAATATAGACCTTCTGATTGTTCTCCTGCTGGTTTTCCTCAATGGCTTGTTTGTGATGTCAGAGATGGCCATCATCTCTGTACGGAAGGTGAGACTGCAACAGATGGCCAACCAAGGTTCGATCAATGCCCGTGTAGCCTTGGATCTGGCGAATGCCCCCAATCAGTTCTTGCCGACAGTTCAAATCGGGATTACGATGCTAGCCATTCTGTCGGGCGCTTTTGGGGAAACGACGGTTGCTAAAAGGGTGGAGCCTTTGTTACGGTTGATTCCTGCCCTGGGCCCCTATTCTCAGACGATCGCCTCAGTAGTAGCAGTTTTAACCATCACTTATCTGACCTTAATTATCGGGGAACTCGTGCCGAAGCGGCTGGCACTCAACAACCCAGAGCCGATCGCCTCAAGCGTAGCAATTCCCATGCGAATGCTCTCAAAAATTGGCGCTCCTGCGGTTTATCTGTTAAGTTATTCCACTGACTTAGTGATGCGGATCATGGGGATTGTGCCTTCTACAGAACCGCAAGTTACAGAGGAAGAAATTAAAGTTTTAATAGAGCAAGGAACAGAAGCCGGAACCTTTGAAGAAGCCGAACAAGATATGGTGGAAAGAGTGTTTCGTTTGGGCGATCGGCGAGTCAGCGCCTTAATGACCCCGCGTCCCGATCTTACCTGGCTCGATCTCGACGACTCAGTGGAAGAAAACCGCCAAAAAATGCTCGGCAGTGGTCATTCTCGGTTTCCTGTGTGTCAAGGAGGACTCGACAACGTTGTCGGTTTAGTACACGTTACTGATATGCTGTCTCGGACTTTAACTGGTCAACCCCTAGATTTAAGCGCTTCTTTACGACGACCGTTATTTGTACCGGAAAGCACGCGGGGTTTAAAAGTATTAGAACTTTTCAAACAATCTAGCAATCAAATTGCCTTGGTAGTAGATGAATACGGGGTGATTCAAGGATTGGTTACAGTCAACGACATTTTAGTCGAACTCGTTGGCGACTTTCCCTCGATTGAAGATGCTGACGAACCTCAAACCGTGCAGCGCGAAGACGGTTCTTGGCTGTTAGACGGAATGCTAGCAGTCGAAGATTTTTTTGAGCTATTTGGAATCGAAGAATTGTCAGCCGAACACAAAGGAAGTTACCACACAATGGGCGGTTTTGTGATTACAAATTTGGGGAAAATTCCCACAGCAGCCGAGCATTTTGAGTGGAACGGTTTGCGCGTGGAAGTAGTCGATATGGACGGGAACCGAGTTGATAAAATCTTGGTAATGCCGATCGACTCAACGGGCGATCGCTCCTCCAGCCAGCCAAAAACCCAAAACTAAAAACCATGTAATTTTAATCCATCGACATAATACCCGTAGGGGCGGGTTCACCAACCATCATCGCCGGAAACAAACAATCTCAAAAACCCGCCCCCACCCAACGATAAATCATCTCAACTCAACGGGCGATCGCTCCCCCAGCCAGCCAAAAACCTAAAACTAAAAACCATGTAATTTTAATCCATCGACATAATACCCGTAGATACTGTCTTGACCTGTCAAGGGGTAGCAGTCAAATAATTGGGGTCGAAAGGCTTTTGGGATTTTAAAATC
>NZ_JAUBPB010000157.1:0-1719 GCF_036700545.1 Microcoleus sp. SVA1B4 | reverse complement strand
TGATGATATTTGGCAATTACCGACTGTGATTTTTAAGGAGCCTCAGTTTAAAGAGGTCTTTGGTAGTAGTGGCTCTGGTTCTGCTTCGGGTGGAAGTGGGAATGATGATTTAGCTGATAATTTGTTTGGTGGTATTGCTAATAATTTACCACCTGATGAAGTTAATGGCTGGTCTTTTGAGAAAAAGTTAATTGAGGCAGCACGGCGAGGACTTGCTAAGCTACCAGGAGATGCTTTAAGTACAATAATGCGGTGGGAATTTTGGGCACAATTACTTGCTACCTTAGCTGTCTTTGCAACATTAAGTTTGACAGGATTGGGTGAAATTGCTGCCATCATATATGCTCTGAGCAGGGTAGGAATTGCTGTGGAAGCGGTCAAAGAATTATTTTCCTATGTTTTTTCTGCCTTTTATGCCAAAAATCATGCTGACTTAAATAAAGCTGCCGAACACTTTAAACACTTTGCTAGCTTAGCCGGACAAGAATTGGTAGGTGTAGCCTTTAGAAGAATCAGACTGGAACTAGCTAAACAAGGACATTGGACAACTCGGTTTGATGCGGCTATTCAAAATAATTTAGCATCAACTAACGCAGGTACTAAATTAGAGGCGAGAACTGCTAACCTGCTCAAACACGATTTAATCAGTTATGGAAGGATAGAAAAAGGAGCCAATAAACTTCCAGTTGGAGATGTTGATGTAGAAACCAGCAATGCTATTATAGAGGTTACTATGCAAACAGGACAGAAAGCGGGTCAAATTGCTAAATTACAAACAGATAGACTTCTAAATCCCAGTAACAAGCCAGTAATTTTGTTTGCCCCAAATTACACAGAGCTAGCACAAGCCGAGCTTCCCCCTGGAGTGCGAGTTTTTCGGACTGAGCAAGGACTGTTGGATTACGTAACAAATCTGCGATAAGGAGAGTTAACAATGTCAAACGGTCTAGTAGTTGTTTCCAGGTGCGATATTAGAAAAGAGGAGTTAATATCTTTTTTGAGGACAGCAGGTGCACATATTGTTGAAAAACCAGGAGATCCTTTTTTTGCATGTCTGATAAGGGAAGAATTATATATTTGGATTGCCATTGGCAACAGGAATGAATTAGAGCAATGGGAATTAAAAGCTACCACAGAAAAACTTCTGGGTGATCCCAAGACATTTATTGTATTAGAGATATCTAAAGCAGAAGGTAGTAGGCGATTTGCTTATGAATTAGCGGCTAAGTTAGCTGCAAAATGGTCCTGCATTACTGATAACATGAACGGGTACAATAGACAGATGTTATCAAGTCAAGAATTGTTTTATCTGCTTGAGAGAGGCTGCAATTTTGAAGAATACTAAGAACTACAAGTAAAGGGTAGTAGTAGCAATTTTTCAGAATGGTTAGCTGCAGCCACACTCGAAAGTAATGACAAATTAGGTTATCGACTGCTAACTGCTAAATCCTATCAACAAGCCCGTAATCTTGTTTGCCCCCAATTATACAGATAGAACACAAGCAGAGTTGCCTGCTGGAGTGCGAGTCTTTAGGACTGAGCAAGGACTCCTAGATTATGTAACCAATTTGAAATAAGGAGAATTATCAATGTCAGACCCTATTATCGTTATCTCAAGCTCTAATATTACGAAAGATGAGTTGGGTGCATCTCACTTTGGCGAATATGTCGCAAAAGGGTTAAAATGGAAAAGCTAGTAAAATTGCCAAAAAATATGAG
>NZ_JAUBPB010000046.1:37687-53457 GCF_036700545.1 Microcoleus sp. SVA1B4 | reverse complement strand
GAAGCTAAGTGTCGGTTTTCCAAAAAAACAATACATCATATCATACTTTTGTATACTTGCAAAATCGGGATGCTCCCTAGCTTTCTCATGTTCTGGTAGTGGCATCCTAATCTCCAAAGTTCCTTGACTGTAAGCTATTCTAGAGCCACGGTGTTCTCCCAACTCTTCTAAAATTGCTTCAAATTCCTGCCAGTTGACATCATTGAACAGCACTCTATGTCCAGGTGGTACAATGATTTGTCTTAATTGCAGAGTTACCATTTCAACCTCCGATTTATTTAAGTTTATTCTAACTGATACCATCTTTTAAGTTTAGGAGTGTACAGCGCCCCTCAACTTAATTTACTGGTAAATATCGCCAAAAATCTAGCAGTCTAACCTGCGTTTTTTTGCTGGCTGTAAAGTTCCTTAAACTTTCGCTGCTGCTCGTTGTGCTCTACGATTGGAGACGGATAATGAAGAAGTCGGCGTTCTAAAGGTGAAATATTTCCTGTTAGCAAAAGTTTAGTATCAACGCGGCGCAATTCTGGAACCCAGTGCCGAATATACTCCCCTTCCGGGTCAAATTTTTGAGCTTGACTCGCCGGATTGAATATTCGCAAAGGTTTCGGATCCATACCACTCGATGCACTCCACTGCCAGCCGCCGTTGTTAGCAGAAAGGTCGGCATCTATCAATTTTTGCATGAAGTATTTTTCACCCCACTGCCAGTTAATAATTAAATCTTTGGTGAGGAAACTGGCGACTATCATGCGACAGCGATTGTGCATCCAACCTGTCTGATTTAACTGCCGCATTGCTGCATCGATAATAGGATAGCCTGTTTTGCCTTTACACCAAGCTTGAAAGAGCTTTTCATTGTTCTCCCAAGGAAAGTCTTTGAATGCTTGACGGTAGGGGCCGTCTGCTAATTCTGGGAAGTTATACATGGCGTGTTGGTAAAATTCTCGCCACGCTATTTCCTGTTGCCAAGTACGGATGCTTGTAGACGCTTCTTCGCTGCTGCAAGTGTCCATTACTATTTGGGTAGCTTGCCAAACAGTGCGGATGCCAATTGCACCAAATTTGAGGGCTGCGCTGAGTTTGGATGTGCCGTTAATGGCGGGAAAATTGCGCTGTGCTTGATATTTGTAAATTGCCCGATCGCAAAATTCTTCTAATTTTTGTTGCGCTGCATCTTCTCCGGGTTCTATTACTAAGGGATTTTCCCAAATAAATCCCAAACTAGAGGCAGTTGGCACTGTTTCCATTGCACCTGCTTGGTTGGCGATTGCTTGTTCTTCGGCGGTTAAGCCGGTCATTAATTCCAGATAAGTTATCGGCAGTGTCTCTACTGGTTGGGCTTTGGGTTTACTGTTCCATTTTTTCCAAAATGGTGTATAAACCGTGTAGGGAGTCCCTGTACCGCTGCGAATTTCATCTGGGGCGTGCAGGAGTTGATCCCAGAAATTTTGAACTTGAATTCCTGCTTGTTGGAGGGCGTTTGAGACGGAAATATCGCGCTGTTTTGCGTAGGGTTCTACATCCCAGTTCCAAAATACTGCTTGAGCATTTATAGCTGTTGCTAATCTCGGTATTCCTAGAATCGGGTCATCTTGAATGATCAGCAATTGACTGCCTGCATCCCTGTAACGCGAGGAGAGTTTTTGCAAGCAGCCGATCATGTATGTGACTCTGGCTGGGGCTACGTCATCGCGATTTAGGATATTGCGATCGAGACAAAAAATTCCGACTACTTTCGGGCTTTGCTGGCGCGCTGCTGCCAGTCCGATGTTGTCAGAAATACGCAAGTCGCGGCGGTGCCAAAATAAAATTAGATTGGATATATCAGACATTCGATTTTAGATTTTAGATTTTAGATTTTAGATTTTACAGTTCTGGACACAAGCGGGTTCAAAAACCCGGTTTCTAAGTTAATATTTATCGGTTGGACGCACGATTTTTATAAGAAACCGGGTTTTTCCGTCAGTCAGATTTACATCAAAAAGGGACGTGCCAAGAAAAAGCTAGAAATAGATTTTGCATCAATGGGTTCCCCAGCTAAGATAGCTTTTTCTAATTCTTCTGGAGTGAATAGAACTGTTTCAATGTCTTCGTCATCATCTTGTGCTGGCGGCTGTTCCAGTTTTTCCAAATCTTGGGCTAAGAAAGCATAAATGATTTCGTCGGAATAACCGGGGGCGAGAAAAAATTGCCCTAATTTCTGCCATTTTCCGGCGCGATATCCGGTTTCTTCTTCGATTTCGCGTTTGATAGTTTCGGCGGGATTTTCATTGATTTCTACTGTACCTGCGGGAAATTCTAAAATTCGCCCTTTTGTGGCAAAGCGATATTGGCGTACCAAGACGAGTTTACCTTCGGGTGTGACGGGAACTGCAAGTGCTCCGCCTGGGTGGCGAATACATTCCCACTCGCCTTCGGAACCGTTGGGAAGACGGAGGGTGGCTACGTCAAAGTTGAATTTGCGCCCTTGGTAAAATAGGCGTTGTTTGAGGAGTTGGGGTAGTTCTTGACCGATCGACATAAGCGACAAGCGAATAATGTTTGATTGCACCGATTTAAGACATCATAGGCGATCTAATACGATTTTAGATTTTAGATTTTAGATTTTAGATTGGGAATGACTGATAACTATCACAGTTTGGAGCTTACTTACGGTTGCATTTTTTTTACTGGTACGATCGGTGAATTGTACTCACTTTTTACAGTTACAATTTTTGCACTCCCGAACAGTCTGCGGTTTGCAGGAGTTGGACGATCGCACTTTTCGTCACCGGATGCACCCAATCCGGGGCAATTTCTGCTAAAGGTACTAATACAAAAGCTCTTTCGGTCATCCGGGGATGAGGTAGAGTCAGTGTGGGAGTTTCTAGGATTAAATTGTCGTACAGCAGCAAATCTAGATCGAGGGTTCTTGGCCCCCATTTTTCTCGGCGAATTCGATTAAATTTTATTTCAATTTCTAATAAAGCTGCTAGTAATTGTTCGGGTTCTAGTGCCACTTCTAGGATGGCACAGGCGTTAATGTAATCTGGTTGCGGCGGGCCAACGGGGGCGGTTTGATACCAGCTTGAATGGGATTTTACTGCTATGCCTGGGGTGTTGTTGAGGGTTACGATCGCGCTAGAGAGTGTGGCAAGGGAGTCGCCTAAGTTGCTACCGAGGGCGATCGCACATTTTGTTGATTTCATAAAGAAGGAAGAAGGTTCGGCAACGGATTGTGTAACGGATGTAACGGATGTAACGGATGTCAGTCCGATGTCCGTCGGAAGAAGGAAGAAGTAAGAAGGAAGAGAGAAGAGGGAAGAGAGAAGAGGGAAGAGAGAAGAGGGGAGAGGGAAAAAGCAAGAAGAAAGAAGGATTTAGTTATCTAACCTACAAGCCGTATTTTCTGCAAAAAAAATCTGATATACAAAATATTATTTTAATCATAGCTTAATTTGGGGTTAATTTTTATTGATTATGATTGACAAGTGTCAGCATTTAGTTTAAAAAATAATGAGTTTGCAGCGACGCTTATTTTCAGCCGGGATTTTGGCAACGGTCATTTTTACCGCAAATATATCAGTATCTTTAGCAGAAAGTAAGGAAAGCTATCTTACCCTAGATTCGGACGGTAGTCAATCTTTTGCGAGTTTAGTGCAGCAGGCGGAAGATTTAGCGAAAGAGTCGATCGCCCGCGAGTTTCAAGAAAATCCGGCATTAACAGAAGTTACAGTCATTATTACAGCCGATCGCAGCCGACAAAGGGTTCCAGTTTTGCGATCGAGAGTATCCCGTCGCGACTGGCAACAAGATGCGAGAATCGAACAGTGGACTAGATATTTTGCCGATGCTCAATTGCTGCTGGGATTCAGAAACGGCAGTATTTCGTCCCCAAATTCTGGATCTTCGCAAGTGATGAATGTACCTGCGCCCAGTCGATCGACCTCCAGAGAAAATGATCCAGGTTTTCGAGATGATTGAAATCGGCCCGCGCAGGGCGGCAAACAGGGCATGGCATCGGGCATTGGTAACAAATAACAAATAACCAACAGCACGACACGGAAATCACGGATACATGGATAGATATTTTTTCCTGAATCTCTCTCTCTATTCCCAATTACCACTTGCCAATGAGAATATTTAACTTTTTGTTAACCTAAATACCTCCCAATTTTAATTAACCTTCAGGTTAACTCCCCTTAATTTAATAGTGATAGAGTTTCATACGGAATCATCTGATTAGGGAAGTTGGGCTGAACAGGAATTTATGTCTAAAATAACTCGCCGACAACTGCTAATTTTCTTCGGCAGCAGTGCAGCTACCACTGTGCTTGCCCCTCAAGTAACTAAAACACTATTCGGCATCAATTCCACCTCGGCCGAAGCTGTAGTTCCGCTATCTTTCACTCCGTTAAGACTTCCCCACCCGCTGCCGATTTATCGAGAATTGTCCAGCTTTATGCCGATGGGCTTAAACGGACAGGGAACCGTGATGGCTGCCTCACAGGATACTAGATTAACGAGTTACAGCATTGTTGACGATGTGGTTGTGCCGCCGGAATACGAACGTTATGTGATTGTCCGCTGGGGCGATCGAGTTTTTCCCAATCCGGCAGACTATTTCGGCTACAACTGCGACTACACCGGCTTTGTAGGCCTTCGCGGCAGCAATGACGACGGTTATCTCTGGGTTAACCACGAGTACGTATCCTTCCCAATGTCGAAAGAGGCACCCGATACCCCGTCAGACTTGGCATCATTTCCAACAACCGAGCGCGCCGTCCTGGGTATAGACTTATCCGTAAAGAATCGCGATACCATCGGCGAATTCCTGTACAATCTCGGTGGTTCGATCGTCCGCATCACCAAACAAGCCAACGGCAGATTTCAGGCGATCGCCGGCGACCCCCTCAACCGCCGTATTCACGGACTTTCCGGCCTCGGAATCAACAGCCAGCGTACCGACAAATACAAAGATGTCACCTCCTGGGGAACCAGACAAGGGGACGACAACTACCTCATCGGCACGGGCCCTGCAGCTACCCAAGTCTTCGCGCAAGTCAACACCGACGGACTCGGCAACCGCATCATCGGTACAGCCTACAACTGTTCCGGCGCCACAACCCCGTGGGGTACAATCTTCTCCGCCGAAGAAAATTTCCAAGGTAGCGAAGCATTTTTCGTCGGGGTTCAGGAAAACGTCAAACCCAACGGTGGCCAAACCAGCTACGCCAAGGGCACTATCGGTGAGGAATTCGGCTTAGTCGGCGAAAAATACGGCTGGATGGTAGAAGTCGATCCCCAAGATCCGAGTTTCCGCCCCCGGAAGCACTCATGGTTGGGCCGTTTCCGCCACGAAAACGTCGCGATTCGCGCTGAAGCAGGCCGCAAGTTAATAGGGTACATGGGGGACGATCGGCGCGGCGGACACACCTGGAAATTTGTCAGCAACGGTAATGTCACCAATCCCGCAGATAAAAACAACAGCCGATTGTTTGAAGATGGGGTTTTGTACGTTGCCCAATATAACCGCAACGGTACTGGAAGATGGCTGCCACTGACATTAAATACCCCGACAAATCCGGTGCGTCCTTCTAGAGTTGGCGAGGCGGAATTAGCAAGTTTTGGCAAAGCTCAAAGAGATGCCGCTACTCGCTTGCCCAAACGCGCCGGAATTGCTGGTCAAACCGAAGACGGCGGTTCTTTTGTAGTAGATACAACCAATGAAGCAACAGCAATTTCGGGCTACCAAAATAAAACTCTGGCTAATTTCTACAGCAGCCAAGGTGCGGTTTTAGTTGATGCTTTCTTAGCTGCTAATTTGATTGGTGGCACTCCGACGGCACGCCCGGAAGATTTGGAAGTTAATCCTACTACGAAGGAAGTTTTCATTGCTTATACTGACGGCGCACCGGGAAGCGACGGCTATCCAGATTCTCGCATTTTTAATGTTGCTAAATACGGTAGCGCAGTCAACAGCAATCAGCAGTCGGGAGGACTTTACAAAATAATTGAAGACAGTCCTGATGGTG
Organism: Microcoleus sp. SVA1B4; assembly: GCF_036700545.1. NCBI lineage: Bacteria > Bacillati > Cyanobacteriota > Cyanophyceae > Oscillatoriales > Microcoleaceae > Microcoleus > Microcoleus sp. SVA1B4. The sequence goes on along the minus strand of NZ_JAUBPB010000046.1, from coordinate 47,440 downwards.
CGGGTTTGACGTTCCGCTGGCAGCGTTTGGCTCAGGGTGGAGAAGCCGGTGCGGTAGATGGGGCGGGATTTGCTAATGCAGACAATTTGGATTTTGACCCTCAAGGCAATGTTTGGGTCGTCACTGATATGTCTACGAGCACGCACAACGGTTTTGATGTCGGTGCGAGTGGAGAGCCAAAGACGATCGACCACAACAAGACTGGAAATGTGTCAGATTTGACTGGTGTTTTCGGCAACAATTGGCTGTTTTACATTCCGACTTCTGGGCCGAATGCAGGAACAGTAATTCCGTTTGCTTACGGCCCGAACCGATGCGAAATGACGGGGCCGACTTTTGTGGGAGATACGCTGTTGCTTGCGGTGCAGCATCCTGGGGAAGATTGTCCGATCGATGATGGTACTGTACTGAGTCGGCAAATTGAAATGTTGGATTTGAACGGTGCTGTTTTTAATCAGACTCGTAGTGTTTCTCGCGGCAGTTTGTGGCCGAGTAATATTGAGAATGACAGGCGTCGTTCGCCGATGCCGTCGGTGATTGGAATTCGTCGCGTGCGATCGACTCCAACGGGCCAGTTTGTTTAAATCTCATATCTTGCACCATTCTCGCTTAACAGGCTTTTCGGCCTGTTCCACAAGAAAATTCACTCTTTGTGGAACAGGCATCTTGCCTGTCCATAAAAAGTTTATTGAGAATGGTGCAACATCTCAGTTTAAATTGGACTTACGCATCGGGGCCCAGAAACCGGGTTTTTACGAATCTGGAGTAAAATTATATGAACCGCGAGGCACGCGGACGCGAAGAAAGAGAAAGAAGAAGATATAGCAATCCTTGCAGGAGTCGTAAATTTTTTACCCCACCCCAACCCTCCCCTTATTAAGGGGAGGGAGTAAGAAATTCAAAAATGATGCGAGGATTGCTATACTGTTTTTTCTTCGCGCTCTTCGCGTCTTCGCGGTTCGTTCAAATACTAAAAAAAATTGCTACAATAATTAATATCAAATCCCTAGACAGCGAAATTATTCAGAAAATTGTACTTGGCGATATAAATCGGCGATCGCAATTTCTAGATTCACCGATTCAAGTTGCAAGGAATCGCCTAAACCATACTCGAAGAGAACCCATTGCCCCTGTTGATTGCGCCGAAATATCTCTACTCCTGGCTGTTCAACTTGCACCAAGACATATTCTTGCAGTGTTGAAAATTGGCGGTATTTAGCAAATTTAATGCCGCGATCTGCTGCTTCTGTGGAAGGCGATAAAACTTCGATAATTAAGGAAGGAAATTGCACTAATTGCGGATCGTTATCGCGATCGTCGCAAGTTACCACAACATCAGGATAAAAATATTTTTGCCCTCGTTCCACTTGGACTTTGACATCCGCGATGTAAGGTTCGCAAGGGCGATCGACAAGGGCATCATCTAGGATTCTGAAGAAATTTCCTGAAATTCGATTGTGATTGCGGCTGCCCCCGCTCATGGCGACGACTTCGCCATCCCAATACTCGTAGCGTTCCTCTTGGGTGGGTTCCCAAGCGAGGTATTCTTCTGCGCTCATCGATGGGCGATCGGGTAAGGCAACCATAATGCGATCGAGAATCAAGTATGTTTCTATAATAGCTTGAAGAAAAAGCGATTAAAAGGGCGGGTTTTTGAGATTGTCAATTATTGGCAGATATTTTTAGTGAACCCGCCCCTACCGTATTAGGGGTAATCGACCGGACATGATATCAGAGGTTTTGATTCCTCTGATTTAGATATTCCTCAAGCCTCCTGGGTCTGACCGATTCTCAGCCCGTCAGGGACTAAATTCCTCATGTAAGTCACTGTAATTTACTAAGGATCGCGAATTAAATAACTTACAATTTTAATTGTTATTGTGGGATGGGCGTCCCGCCCGTCCAGAAAGGACGGGCGGGACGCCCATCCCACTTTCAAGAGTGGAAGTTATTTAATTCTCATTCCTAACCTCGATCGTACCAACTTTGCAGCGCCAAGCGGTGAACTTCCCGCCAGCTAATATTTTTAAGTCTGGCAATTTCCGCGCAATCTTCGTATTCCGGCTGTACATTAACAATCGTTTCTCCAGACTTCGCAACTTTGATCTTGACTTCGCCGTATTCTGTTTGAACTGTCTGGATTTCTCGGTGTAAAATAGTTCTTTGTTGAGTCGATATTCTAATTCCCAAAGTAGTCGTTTCGCGAAAGATCACAGCTTCGCAAGCATCCTGAAATTCGGGATGACAAATCGCAGTTAACAAAACCCCAAGCCGCGACTTTTTCATCACAATTGGGGCAGTAAAAACATCCAGAGCTCCGGCGGCAAACAAAGCATCAAAAACATAGCCGATCGCCTGCGGACTCAAATCATCAATTTGCGTTTCCAATACCGCAATAGTTTCTATGGAATTGGTAATTGGTAATTGGGAATCGGGAATGGGGAATTGGGAATGAGTAGCCGTCTTTCTCCCACTCTCCCCCTCTCCCCCTCTCCCCCTCTCCCCCTCTTGCTTCTCCCCAATCCAGAGGCGCAAAATATTAGGAATTGCCAGGTTTCGAGAACCTGCACCCAAACCGATCGCCTGAATTTGCATCGACGGTGGCGGGCCGAAACCAGCGGCGAGAGTACAGGCGATCGCAGTTCCCGTAGGAGTGCACAATTCGCGATCGATCCCATTGCTATAAACAGGCACTCGGTGCGTTTCCCACAACCGCATCACCGCCGGCGTAGGCACCGCTAATCGGCCGTGGGCCGCCTTCACCGTACCGCCACCAGTCGGCATCGCCGAAAAGTAAAACTCCTGAATATCCAACCAATCCAAACCCAAACAAGTACCGACAATATCAATAATTGCATCCGTCGCCCCCACCTCGTGAAAGTGAACCTCGCTTGGGGGGATACCGTGTACTGCAGCCTCTGCCTCTGCTAATTTGCCAAATACGGCCAAACTCCAGGCTTCCACGCGCGGAGGCAATTTTGCAGAGACGATGATTTGCTCAATTTCGGGTAAATTGCGGTGATGACTGTAGCTAATTTCGGCCTCTGCTTCGCCGTGACTGTGAGAATGTTCTTCCCCGTGATGATGGTGGTGGCGGGCGTCAAAAGTCGGGGATTCGGTTTCCGAGGGATCGAGTTCGGTAGCGGGATTTTCTGGTTTTAACGACAAATCCGCAGCTAAATCGACATAAAATTTAGTTGCTTGTTGAGTATTCCGGTGGACTAATTCCGTCCGCAACTGGTACTCTGTCGAAATGCCGAGCAAATTGAGTTTTTCGATTAGGTATTCTAAAGGAACGCCGGCGTGGACAAGAGCTCCAATGCACATATCGCCAGCAATGCCGGTTGGACAGTCAAAATAAGCTATTTTATTCATTGTTAACAATTAATTTTTAGCATTGATTGTTTCACTCGATATTTCGATCGCCCACTTAGCCTGCAATATCTTAACATGGCAACTATTTACGAAGTGCATCCAGTTGCACCCCAAAGAGACCGGATCGAGAAAATTAACAAATCTCTAAAAGATGGGGCAGTGATGCTTTATCCGACAGATACAGTTTATGCGATCGGCTGCGATCTCAACTCCAAGTCTGCGGTAGAACGAGTCAGGCAGATCAAGCAACTATCCAATGATAAGCCTTTAACGTTCCTGTGTTCCTCTCTGTCAAATATCACCGACTATGCAGCCGTCAGCGATGAAGCATACAGAATTATCAAGCGGTTAATACCAGGGCCTTATACATTTCTGCTGCCTGCTACCAAGTTAGTGCCACGGTTGGTAATGAGCCCGAAGCGCAAAACCACTGGAATTCGCGTTCCAGACCAGCGGCTTTGTTTTACACTGTTGGAAGCCTTGGGAAATCCAATTATTTCAACATCCGCTCACATTACCACGGATGATGAAGGTGCTGCACCCGTGCCAGCAGAAAAAGCAGAAAGTTTTGGCAAAGCTGAACTTTTTGACTGTTTTTCAAAGTTAGTAGATATCATTGTCGATGACGGTTCCGATCCGGGATATCAAGTTTCTACCATTCTCGATTTGACACAAAGCGAACCGATTGTTGTTCGCCGTGGTTTGGGATGGGAAGCAGTCGCCGTTTGGGAAAAAGATTAATTTTGGAGATACAAGAAAATTCACTCTTTGTGGAACAGGCATCTTGCCTGTTCTTGAGAATTGTAATCCCGACCTTTTCCGAGAACCCCGTCAACTTTGTGGAACAGGCATCTTGCCTGTTCTTGAGAATAGTGAAATAATGCCCAGAACCCAGACTTTTTCAAAAAGTTGGGTTCTGAATAGATTAACTAAAAACTGCTTTAAGCCTCTACCTTAACTCCTTTCCAAAAAGCAATATATCCGGCAATATTTTTAGCAGCATCTTTCGGAGTAGGATAGTACCAAGCAGCATCTTTATTAACTTGTCCGCCGACTTCGACACTGTAGTAACTAGCAACACCTTTCCAACCGCAAGTAGTGTGAGTGCTGCTGTCCTTGAAATACTCACGGTTGATGGCATCGGCGGGGAAATAATAGTTGTTGTCTACAATTTCGCACTTGTCGCTCTCGGCCAAAACGGCACCATTCCAAATTGCTTTCGGCATCAGTTTTTCTGCTTAAATTGAGATTCTCAATTATTGTAACTGTATTTGTGCTCAAAAGGCATAGAATAGTTGAGAAGCCAACAACCAACTACTGCAAATGCCAGCGTCGAATCCGCCAATATCTTCTGTGCCACTGTCCCTGGAACAAGCTCTTAAACATTTTTTTGGATATGACTCTTTCCGTCCGGGACAGCAGGAAATTGTCGAAGCTGCTTTACAAAAACGGGATATGATGATTGTCATGCCGACGGGCGGTGGCAAGTCTTTGTGTTTTCAATTACCGGCACTGTTGAAACCGGGATTGACAGTGGTTGTGTCGCCGTTAATTGCTCTGATGCAAGACCAGGTGGAAGCTTTGCAGGATAATGGAATTGGGGCGACTTTTCTCAACAGCACTTTGAACTCTCAGGAAACCCGATCGCGCGAAACAGCAATTCTCGAAGGTAAGATTAAATTGCTTTATGTTGCACCAGAACGCTTGCTGGGTGAGAGATTTTTACCGTTTTTAGATATAGTAGCAAATAAGTTAGGAATTTCGGCATTTGCGATCGACGAAGCCCACTGCGTTTCGGAATGGGGGCACGACTTTCGACCAGAATACAGGCAAATGCAGCGAGTGCGCGATCGATATCCCGACATTCCCATTATGGGACTAACCGCCACCGCCACCGAGCGCGTCCGCCAAGACATAATCCAGCAGCTAACTCTGCGAAATCCCTACATCCACGTCGCCAGCTTCAACCGCCCCAATTTATACTACGAAGTTCGCCCCAAAACCAAGCACAGTTTTGCCGAAGTTTTGCAAATCATCCAAAAAAAAGGCGGTTCGGGAATTATCTATTGCCTCAGCCGCAAAAAAGTTGACGAAGTTGCCTATAAATTGCAACAAAGCGGCATCCAAGCCTTACCCTACCACGCCGGCATGAACGATGTCGATCGCGCAACCAATCAAACCCGCTTCATTCGCGACGACGTGCAAGTAATGGTAGCCACAATAGCCTTTGGTATGGGCATCAACAAACCAGACGTGAGGTTTGTAATTCACTACGACTTACCCAAGAATCTCGAAGGATACTATCAAGAATCCGGCCGCGCAGGCCGAGACAACGAACCCGCCCATTGCAGCTTATTTTTCGGCTACGGCGATGTCAAAATGATCGACTACATCATCGAGCAAAAACCCGATCCGCAAGAACAACGAATTGCCCGCCAACAGTTGCGGCGAGTAATCAACTATGCAGAATCCACCGAGTGCCGTCGCACAATCCAGTTAAGTTATTTTGGCGATTCATTCCCCGGAAACTGCGGTACTTGCGATAACTGTTGCAACAAAAAACCCGTAGAAGATTGGACGATTGAGGCAATGAAATTTCTTTCTTGCGTCGCCAGATGCCAAGAAAAATTCGGCATGAATCACATTATTGACGTGCTGCGCGGTTCCAAAAATCAAAAAGTATTGCAATACCAGCACCACCAACTTTCTACTTACGGAATTGGCAAAGATAGAAGTGCCGACGATTGGAAAAAGTTGAGTCGTTCGCTGTTAAATCAAGGTTTTTTAGAGGAAAGAACAGACGGATTTCCCATTTTGAAACTGAATGAAAAAAGTTGGGAAATTATGAAACGTCAGCGCACAGTTGAAATCGCCATTGAACCGCAGCGGGAAGTACAGGCGAAAGTTCGTTCTTTGGCAGTAGAAGTAGAAGCTTTATTTACCATACTGCGGACGCTACGCAAACAAATTGCCGACGAACAATTTGTCCCACCTTACGTGGTTTTTGCTGATAAAAGCTTGCGAGATATGGCAGAAAAACGCCCGCAAAATCTCACCGAATTCGAGGATGTTTACGGCGTTGGTAGCAACAAGCGAGATAAGTACGGTAAGGTTTTCTTGGAGGCAATACGCACTTTTTGCCAAGAACAAGGATTGCCAAGTGGTGCTGCATCTTCTGAGGCCGCTAATCTTCCAAATCTTTCCAACGTTGCGTCTTATTCGCAGATGCAAACTTGGGAATTATACCGACAAGGTTTGACAGTTCAAGGAATAGCTAATGCGCGGGGCATGAGCCCTAATACTATTTCTGGGCATCTGATAGAATTGATGGAAATGGGCAGGGAAGTTGATATAAATTTGTTGGTAGAATCGGAACGCCAGCAGGCGATAGTGTACGCTATTGAAGTTATGGGGGATGAGAAACTGAGAGCAATTTATGATTTTTTGGAAGAACGTTATACGTTTGAGGAGATTAAGTTTGTGCGCGCTTGGTGGCGGCAAAATTATGTGGGTTTTTAACCGCTGATGTAGGCAGATGTACGCTGATGGACGCAGATAATACCAATTCTCCAAACTCTTGCAACAATTATGAGTTTTGGGTTTGTTTACGATCGCGCTTCAGGTAAGGTGCGTCGCTTGGAGATTGTCGCTCTTTTTTAGGATTGGCAGGTGGCGACGCACCCGGAGCGCTACTGTTGCATGAGTTTTGAGAATTAGTATAATTAATAGATAGGAGGGAAAAATGAGAATTAAAAAAGTAGCTTTTGGGGATAATATATTAAAGTGGCATTTTGAACCGATATATTTTTTCCATTTGGCTTTGCTAGCTGGCGGATATGGGATTGGCAAAACTCAAATTTCAAAAGGAATTTTTAAATTGCTATAAGCCAGTAAGCTTGGGTTAGCTAAGCGTCTCATTATTCGCTATGCTTGGGGCAGTTTCGAGAGCGATAAATTACCTTATTCACTAAACTTGATTGAGCCATAAGTACCTCGTCATATTATGTCCGGTAGATTACCCCTAATACGGTAGGGGCGGGTTTACGAAAAATATCTGCCAATAATTGACAATCTTAAAAACCCGCCATTTAAATCGCGGTTACTTGATCCGAAATGATATCCAACCACTTGTTATCTAAGTAGTAGATTGCGTGAGAGGAAGCAACATTTAAATCCACACGCATGATACTATTTACACTCACGCCCCGCCCCAAGGATTGAATAATGTTGATGCAGCCGGAAAAGATATTAGGTCTCTCTGTGCACTGAGAAACACCCTAACTTTTAGCATTGTACTTGGTTTCGGCAAAATTATATAGATGGGTTTTGGATGGATAAAAATTAAGTTTCTACACTTTACAATTGTACAATAAATGGTTGACTTCGTTAGCCAGCCATTCGTTAAACAGATTGTGCAAAATTTCTTGATACCGTTCAGGGGTTAATTCCGCTGGGAGAAACTTTTCAACCAGAAACAAGTGATATCCTAGTTCTGTTTCAATTGGACGAATTACTTCTCCGGGTTGAGCGCTAAATACGGCGACGGCTATGTCTGGTTTTAAACCCCACCGATAAACCTTGCCTTCGCAACCGCATATATGCCGACGATTTTCGTCAATATCGTAAAGGTGAGCAGCATCAAAAAAGCTGATTTCTCCTTCTTGAATTTGATAAAATAGTTCCTGAGCAAGCTGGGGGTTGGCAACAATTATTTGATAAAGAATTATTTGGTCGAATTGCAATTTGTTTTGAACAAAAATCTTTTCTACTTCTTTGCTGAATAAGTGTTCGGCTAGTTTTTGGCTGAGAAGCCGATCGCGAATCCCGACCTCTAAATCTTCTACGGAAATCATCTGATCGACCAGCCAAGCAATCGTGTCCGCCGCTTTCTCCAAACGCTTCTCGCGGCGGAGTTGGTCGCCCACAGCTTGAATTTCGTCTGGAGTCACAGTTAACTCCCGTTCCTTGGCTGCTTTCTCAATAACTTTTTTATGCAAAACCTTTTGACTAAATGTTTTTAATTGCATCTCTTGTTTGAGTAGTTCGATGATTTCACTTGCTTCAATCATTGGCCCGTAAAAGTCTTTCATCTTTCTCTCTCAACCTATATGAATTTATTAACTTCATCCCCCGAAGATTCCTGCGGGGTAGTTGGGGTTAACGGTTAAGGGTTAGCTACAAGATGTCATTTGGCAAACTAATAAAATCAGCATTGCTCAAAGTTGTTGCACCCGCTGCGTTAACTGTTCCCAAAACAACAGCTAAAATGCGATCGCCATTATTTGAACTAAACTTAAGCAGAGTGGCGTCTGTCGTACCGTCACCGTCAGTATCAAACGCGACGAGTGTCAAGTCTGTTACCGAAAGTCCCCCTGTCAGCCCAATTCGATCGCCTTGAGCGGGATTGAAATCAACGACTCGATCGGCTAACAATGGATTAGCTGCTGCACTCGCTGTTTCGGATCTAAAGGCAAAGGTATCAGCGCCGCTACCTCCAATCAATGTATCTGTGCCGAAGTCGCCGCAAAGAAAATCGTCGCCGTTGTCACCAATCAGCAAATCTTGACCTTTTCCTCCCCGCAAAGTGTCGTTTCCATCGCCTCCATGAATCGCATCATCACCTTTGTTACCTGTGACAATATCGTCGCCGCTTCCGGCAAAAATTCGATCGCTCCCGCTATCGCCCGTAATCACATCGCTCTCGTTGGTGCCGAGCCAATATCCGTCGCCATTGCTGTCATAGCTGATAGTTAATGCGTCAGGATAGTTTTCTGGGGCGATCATTTCTGGAGGCGGCGTTGTCTCAGCATTGCTGTTGGCATTGTTACCGGGAAGTGCGATCGAATTATTGCTGTTACTGTTATCTGTGGGATTAGAAATTATCGTACTCTCGTCGCCACCACCCGTACCCGCATCCTCATTATTTGAGGGTGTTGGCGGTGTTGGCGGTGTTGCTGGTGTTGGCGGTGTTGGCGGTGTTGGCGCTGGTGTTGGCGCTGGTGTTGCGATGTTAGTTGTTGGTGGAGCGCCTGTAGCAGCGGTTGCTTCTGCACTCCCAGAAGTAGCTCCCGGAGTATAGGCTGTCTGAGTGCTAGTGCTACTGCCTGCGGGGGAAGTTACTGTCGCGCTGCTGTTGTTAGTAACGCCTTGATTATTGGCGATCGAGCTCGTTTCGCTCGAACTGCTACTCTCTGAGGGCGCAGGTGTTGGTGCTGGTGCTGGTGTTGGTGTTGGTTCAGGTGCTGGTTCAGGTGCAGGTGCTGTGGCGCTAGTAGTTGGCGGAGTATCTAAACCGCTGCTAGCTGAGGCGCCCGCACTGCTAGAAGTGTCGCCGGGAGTCGATGCTGTCTGAGTGCTGGTGCTGCTGCTGTTCCCTGT
>NZ_JAUBPB010000046.1:0-37587 GCF_036700545.1 Microcoleus sp. SVA1B4 | reverse complement strand
CGGAGAAGTCGCTGTCGCGCTGCTGCTGGCACCGCTGCTGTCTCCTAACGGTGCAGGTGCAGGTGCTGGTGCTGGTGTTGGTGTTGGCGCTGGTGCTGGGGCTGTGGCGCTAGTAGTTGGCGGAGCATCTAAACCGCTGCTAGCTGAGGCGCTCGCACTGCTAGAAGTGTCGCCGGGAGTCGATGCTGTCTGAGTGCTGGTGCTGCTGCTGTTCCCTGTCGGAGAAGTCGCTGTCGCGCTGCTGCTGGCACCGCTGCTGTCTCCTAACGGTGCAGGTGCAGGTGCTGGTGCTGGTGCTGGTGTTGGTGCTGGTGTTGGTGTTGCTGCCGGGGCTGAAGTTGTGGCACTTGTCGTCGGAGAAGCCCCCGCCGAGGCTGTAGCTGTAGCGCTACCGCTGCTGGAGGTGGCTCCCGGAGTATAGACTGTTTGGCTGCTGTTGCTAGATTCTCCCGTTGGAGAAGTACCTGTCGCACTACTTGTACTCCCTGCACCGCTGTCCGAAGTGGATGAAGTGGATTTGGCAGAACTGCTGCTGCCTCCTGAAACCTCGCTGGGAGTAGAAATGTTAGCTGTTGGGGCTGGTTCTGAAGATGCTGAATAGTTAGTAAGTTCACTATTACTTGCACCAGTTCCACCCGCTAACAAGCTAGAGCCACTTGGACTGCTGCTACCGACCGTTAGGGTAGGAGGAGCAGATGCGTCTAATTGAGGCATCGCTGTTAATCTCCTTAAAATTTGTTTTAAGCTTGATAAATCAACTGAAGATTGCTCTGGGTCAAAGCAATGGAGCTATACATTTTTATTGTGATTTCATTACCCTATCGAGATAATAAAAATTATTTAATTTCTATTATTCACGGAATCTAGTTTCGGAACTTGGGAAATGACGGGGGAGTGTAGGCGATCGCAAATACCTGACCGTAACCAACCGCTAGAGAACCACCGTAAGGCGAAGATACTGCCCAAGACTGAGAATTAGCAGCAGTTGAGGTGAAGTCACCGATCGCGGAGCTAAAAACACTGATATCTACTGAAGCAAAACCGCCAACAATATTGCCTTCGTCAGAAACTTTCTCCAAATATGTTAAATCCTCAATAGTCATTGATTTTTACCTTTATCTGATTATTCTTGGATACGGCTGTAATTTTGACTCGAAAAAGGTGTAATTATCTCGTTCCGCTGCCAGCAGTTCGGACTTATTCTACTAGCAGCGGGCGACTGATTCCTAATCGGAAACCGATACGGAAAATGCACCGGATGAACTCGATACAGGAGTCGTAAATGTGCTGGTAGCAGCCTTGGTAAATGAGCCATAACCGATCGCACCGGCACTAGCGTCGGCTACTGCTATGTTGCCATATGCTACGCCAGCAGTGAATGAACCGAATGAAACTAGGCCGACAATCAAATCAAATTCAGTGAAACCGCCTTCGATTCTGGTTGCTTCGGAAACAACTTCTACATGGTTCAGATCTGAGATAATCATGGTTTTTTGCCTTTACTATTGCAGGTTTGTTTGACTAAAAAACTGTGTAATTCTATCGTTTTGCTGCCAGCAGTTCGGACTTATTCTACTAGCAGCAGCGGGCGACTGATTCCTAATCGGAAACCGATACGGAAAATGCACCGGATGAACTCGATACAGGAGTCGTAAATGTGCTGGTAGCAGCCTTGGTAAATGAGCCATAACCGATCGCACCGGCACTAGCGTCGGCTACTGCTATGTTGCCATATGCTACGCCAGCAGTGAATGAACCGAATGAAACTAGGCCGACAATCAAATCAAATTCAGTGAAACCGCCTTCGATTCTGGTTGCTTCGGAAACAACTTCGACATGGTTCAGGTCAGAGATAATCATGGTTTTTTCCCTTGTTGGTTAAGTGCTTGCTCGAAGCAATCTTGTTTGCTTTCGATGTACCTAATATATCTGGACTAATTAGAGCTGTGTTGCCAATTTGGCAGATTTGTGAAAATTAAAATGTAAATTTAAATTCATGAATATTTGTAAATTATTTGTCCAAAAGCTACAAAAAATCGAGGTATTTTGAAATACAAAAATCAGCCTCGTTTTAGAGTTTATTAACGAGACTGGAAGATTGTACTATTTAGCTCAATTGATAACTTGTATAGATAAAGACTGCCCAGGCTAAACCGCAGGAATTACAGGTCAACCGATTTGAGATTTGAGATTTGAGATTTGAGATTGAGTCAACGTAAAAGGTTATTATCTTAGATACCCGACTTCTTAAAGAAGTCGGGTAAGCTGTGGAGCATTTAAACCAGTAACGAGGCTAGTAGGGTGCGTCAGGAGTGAACCCTTACGCTGAAACGGAAAACCTTAGATGCTGACGCACCTTACGCAAGTCCTTTAAATGCCGAACAGCTTATCTGGGTATTCCCTTTTTTTAGGTTGACCTACTTAACAAAGTATTAGGTACGATCGCCACAAAGTGTTGCCATTTTGGCAGATTTATCGGAAGTGCGGATGTTCGATACTGAAAAACCCGATCGCCCGCGGTGAGTCAACCAAAAAACTGGTACACCCAACGCCCGCAATCGGGTTGTCGATCTCTCGACTAAATTACTTACCCGCCAAATTAAACAAGCGCGTCTTAAATCCCGCAAAAAATCCTTGACTTGGAATTGGCAAACACTCAACCTTCGGCATCGAGAGATATTGCCCTTCCTTGACTTCAAGTCCAAAACCTGCGGTATCTGAGTGCAACTCGGTAAAAGCCTCTGTTACATAACCCCCTCGAACTCCGGCTCGTTTTTCCCTCACCACTTCCACATAATCTAAATCAGCAATTTTACCCAATGCAGGCTTAGTTTCCGATTTACTCGACTTGCTGATTTGACTGTTTTCCTTAAGCAAGCGGTTGGAAGTACGGTAAGGGATATAGTCGAGAGGGTTGTAACCCGTGCACCGCAAAAGTAAAAAACAAGCCCAAGAATACTTTCCTGCCAGGATGGCTGAAATTATCTCATCCAATTGTTCTGGTTTGATTCCAACTTGGGAATGATTGGCAGAATGGTGAAATTGGGAAGTCATTATTTTATCCTGTTTTGTGTATAGAGAGTGACAAAGGACAACAACCACTTAACTAAGTTCTACAAACTCATGCCACCCTTTTGTAGCTGCTTGAGAGGGTCAAGCAAAATGTCGGCTATGCTGCGCTGGCGGATGACAATTTCCGCAGTAGCTGTTTGGCCAGCTTTGAGTTTCCAGGTTTGGTTTTTGGCTTTCACTGAGTCTCTATCGATACTCACTTCCACCCGGTAAAAAACACCCAATCGCTCGTCTGTTTTGGCATCCGGCGAAATAGATAAAACTTTTCCCGGAATCACGCCGTAATTTTGATAAGGAAAAGCATCGAATTTGACTTGCACCGGCATTCCGGTTTTGACAAATCCCGCTTCTCGGTTCGGCAAACTGACTTCCAGCACCAGAGGAGCATGATTCGGAGTCATTTCTGCAATAGTTTGACCCGGTTGAACTACTTCGCCTTTGTTGTGAATGTTGAGTGCGGAAATCACTCCGCTGACGGGTGCGTAGAGAAATCTTTGTTTGAGCTGATTTTTGGCTTGAACGAGCAGGGTTTGGGTTTCGGCAATTTTGGATTTGACTTGATTTAATTGCATTTCCAACTGCTGAATTTTTTGCTCTTTTTCTAACTGCATTTGGCGCGCTGCAGCTTGTTTGCTGGCGGCTTCGGCTTGCAGTCGATCGACTTCTGCCAGTTGTTGAGTTAATTCACCTTGGGTTCTAGAAATGGCGCTAGTTCGATCGCGCAAATTTTGCTCGACTTCAAACAACCTTTCCTTAACCCCAGTTGCATCAGACAGTTGACTCCTGATGGCAGCACTTTGCCTGTCGCGAACGGTTTGCTCGACTTCAAAGGCGCGATCGTCAGCCTGAGTTGTCTCTCCCAACTGGCTTCTAATCACGGCATTTTCGCTTTCCCGCAGAGCTTCCTCAGCTTGAAACAATACGTCTTTTGACAGTGCTCCTTCATCTACCAAAGGTTTGAGACGCGCGATCCGCTCTTTGTGAGCCACCACTTTTGCTTGCAATTGCGTCAGCAATTCTTGAGTCTTGCGTTGCAATGGTTTCACCTGATCGCGCCGCCCTTGCTGGGAGTTAATATCTGTTTTCAGTTGCGAGAGCAAGTCTTGCACATCCTTTTCCAGAGGTTTGAGCTGTTGTTGCCGCGCTTGCTGAGACACTACATCTGCTTGCAATTGCTCGATTTGAGACTGCGTGGTGGCCGCTGAAGCGCTAGCACGGGCGATCGCAGCTTCAGCCCCCCGCTGCTCTGCAGCAGCAATAGCTTGGCTCGCTTCAACTTCCAGTTTAGTTCTCTCGATCGAACTCATCTGCTGCACCAATTGAATTCGATCAGCGTCCAGAATTTTCTCAAGACGCTCCACCTCGCTCTCGGCATTCGACGGGTCTAATTCCGCCAATAATTGTCCAGCTTTGATTTTTTGACCTTCTTTGATAGCGAGGTTAATAATTTTTCCCGTCTCCGTCGGGTGAATTTTGTAAACAGCGCCTTTGGGAACTAATTTGCCCTGAGCATGACCAACCTCGTCAATTTTTCCCAAAGTTGCCCACGCTCCAAAAGCTACGGAAAAAACCATTCCTCCTAATATCAACCGCTGGGGAAAAGATACTGGCGGCTGGTCGAGTACCGAGTGCAAAGAAGTAGACCAATTATTCGCATCAGGCTGTCGTAACTGTAATTTTGCAATATTGATACCGTCATGAGTTTGAGAAGAGCGATTTTGAGATTCGACAACTTCTAAAGAGCGCTCTTTTTTTCGGATTTCGTTTTCTTGCCTAGAAGCTACGCCCCCATAAACTTCGCCTATTTCGTTAGGAGCGTGGCCTAATTCTTTGGCATCTTCTGAAAACATTGTCTTTCCTCCAAATTAGTCTGTTGACTGTTGGCAGTTGGGAGTTGTTAGGAGCTATCAGTCAGGAGTCAGAAGTAAGTGATATCATGTCCGGTCGAGCGATCGCGATTTTTGTAGGGGCTCCCCTCACCAACAATACCTGCCAATAATTGACAATCTCAAAAACCCGCCCGACCGGGATATTATGGTTAATCGATCGGACATGATATGAAAATTATCTTTAGCCTTGTCTTGCTAATGACTAATGACCAATGACTAATGACTAATGACCAATGACTAATGACTAATGACCAATAACTAATGACTAATGACTAATGACTTAAATATCGAGTTGTTGCTGAGCGAGGTGATAGTAAAGTCCGCGTTCAGCCATCAATTCGTCGTGGTTGCCTTGTTCGGCTAAAATGCCTTTGTCTAGAACCAAAATTCGATCGGCATTACGCACCGTAGACAACCGATGAGCGATAATAAACGCAGTGCGATCGCGACTAATGCGGGCGAGATTTTGCTGAAACCTGCGCTCAGATTCGGTATCCAACGAAGAAGTTGCTTCATCCAAAACCAAAATCCGGGGATCACCCAAAAGAGCGCGGGCGATCGCAATTCGTTGTCGCTGGCCCCCAGACAAACTCGTTCCCCTTTCCCCCACAGGAGTTTGATAACCCAGCGGCATATCTTGAATAAAAGCATGAGCTTCTGCTAGCTTCGCCACTTCTATCGCCTCTTCCAAGCTTGCAGAAGCAGCATCGCTTCCGTTTTTATACAACGTAATATTTTCCAAAATCGTTCCCGAAAACAAGAAACAATCTTGAGGAACAACACCCAACTGAACTCGCAGCGACTGCAAAGAAATGTGCCGAATATCGTGGCCGTCAATTGTCAGCCGCCCCTTTTCTGGATAATAGAAACCTTGCAGCAGCTTTACCAAAGTGCTCTTACCCGAACCGCTGCGGCCGACAATTGCCACAGTTTCTCCAGCTTGCACCTCAAAGGAAAGATTTTGCAGCGTATTGCGTTCCTCATCCTGAGCATAACGGAAAGAAACATTGTCAAACTTAACGTTTCCCTGAATGCGAGGCAGCACCAGCATTGGCTTGTAAGGGCTTTCTTCAGGTTGGGCAGAGAATACATCATCCAAACGCTCGATCGAAACCAACACTTCTTGAAACTCATCCCAAAGTCCCACCACTGAAAGCACAGGAGAAATCACGCTCCCAATCATCATATTAAAAGCCACAAATTGACCGATCGTCAACTCGTCTTGAATCACCAGCATTGCCCCGTACCACAGCAAAGCCGTGCTGCCCAAAGTATTAATCCCACCCCCGATCGCCTGCAAAGAATTAGCCAACTTCTGCCCGCGAAATTTAGCATTAATCATGCAGGTTAATTGGTCTTCCCAGCGCCAGCGCATTTCTCGCTCAGCAGCAGTTGCCTTAACCGTCGCCACCCCAGTAATCATTTCCACCAAAGATGAATTTTGCTTGGCACTTTCGGTAAAAATCTCCCGCGACACTTTTCGCAGAAAGGGAGTTGCAACTAAAGTCAAAATCACGATCGGCGGAATCAACGCCAGCACCAACAACGCCAGACGCCAGTTATAGTAAACCATCAGTCCGATGTAAACCACAGCCATCAAAGCATCCAACCAAGCCGTAATAGCTTGGCGAGTCAAAAATGCCTGAATTTTTTGATTTTCCTGAACCCGCGTCAAGATATCGCCCACCTGACGAGATTCAAAAAACTTAATCGGCAAAGTGAGAGTGTGACTGATAAAGCCGCTAATTAAAGTCAAGTCAATGCGGTTCGACAAATAATCCAGCAAATACTGTCTCGTTGCACCCAACAGCGTTCGCCAAACACTAAACAACAGCAGTCCGATCGCAAAAACGTGCAGAGTTACTACGCTTTTACTGACAACCACTTGATCGAGAATTACTTGGGTAAATAGGGGAGTAACTAAACCAAATAATTGGAGCAACAAGGAGAGGATCAGAATTTGGGCGATCGCAGCCCGGTAGGGCCAGACTATGCCTACAAAATTTTTAAGTTTGATACCTTGATGTTCGGCAGTGTGATTGCGGTATAGTTCCGCTGTCGGGTCTAAAATTAGGGCGTACCCAGTCCAATTTTCGGTAAAAATTTTAATGCTCATCCACCGCTTGCCCGCAGCCGGATCAGCCACTAAAACCTGTTGATTTTTAAAGCGATAAACTGCCACGTAGTGATTGCCTTGCCAGTGAGCAATCCAGGGATTTTGATTTCGCAGCGGAGTTAAAGAAGCTCGCACGGGACGGGTTTGAAATCCCATCCTTTCCGCTGCTTTTGCCAGACTCTTGAGCGACGCGCCACTGCGGCCGATTTCTGCCAATTCCCGCAAGTAATTTAGGCTGAATTTCTTACCCCAATATTCGCTAATCATGGCTAAGCAAGTAGCTCCACAATCTGCTGAACTCTGTTGTTGAATGAATGGGTGTCTGCTGATAAACCAGCGCCGCTGCTTGGGTTTGGGAAAGCTGATGATTCCGGTTGCGGGTTTTTGCCGATCGACTGCGGTTAATTTTGATGGCTCGGTTTGTGAGGTAGAGCTGGCCTTTTGGGGCGGCGTTACTAAGCTTAAAATTGGAGGTTTGCGGATGATTTTAGGGCGGGAATTGCTTTCGGAACTAATTGTGGCGTTGGCGATTTCCCACTGTTCGCTGCTAAGCTGGTAAATTATCAGGTCTGTTACCGCTATCCAGTCGCTCTTTACATCTGAATGTTCCCATTTACTGCCGAGAATTGGCGGTGCTTGACCTTGAATTTGACCGCTGCGGAGCCAAAAATGATTGTTGGAGTTTTGGCAGTGCTCAGCGAGGGAAACTCCGGCAGGAATTCGGCTTTCTTCTGTGTAAGGAAGTAAGTGGGGCCACAGAAGCTGTTGTTTGTGGGGAGGGAGCGATCGCAAATCTGTTTGTGTCTTGAAAAATATTAACCGCTGTCGCTCTTGAAATTCTTGCCGCCAGTGCTGTTGCAGTTGCTGGAATTCTTCTAAAATCAGCTCCAATGTGGTGGCCGCAATTCGACCGATTTGGCAAGTCCCAGCCGCAATTGCCCTGTAAGGCAGTCCGCTTTCAATAAATAGGTTATCTGTCCCAAATATTGCTCCGACTTCCAGTACCACCGCCGAAATTTCCTGCTGTTGCGACGCTTCTACCGCTAGCAGCCTGACTCTTCCCTCGCAAACTAAATAAAAATTGCGTGAAGCGAAGCTATCCCGTAGGGAATCGCTCTGTTCTTTTTCAAGGAAATTGTTGCTATCTGATGTTTGATATTGAGTGATTTCATCTCCGAGTTGAAACTCGCAAATTTCACAGGCTGTATTTAATTTCGCCACTAAAGTCTGCCCTGCACCGACTTCCTCGAAAATTTTCTGAATAGCCGGGAAATTTTCCAAGGCTTCTCGGGTTTTAAAAATTTGATTTTTAACCCCTAAATTTTTTTTCATAACTTACCCTGTCAAAAATTTGTTTCATTTTTTTTGAATGGCAACTAACCCGGTTATGAGCGATTTTTATTGGTTTAGTTGCAACCTAGTTGGCTTACAAACTGTTTGTCGATATGTCCGACTAACACCTCTTAGTTACGGCATCCCTTCAACGCCTTTAGGATATATAAAATTGCGTTTTTTCAGGATTTTGTGGTGATTACGTAAGTGTGGTTTTGGCTGGCTCTCAGTTTAACTTACAGAATCGTGGTTTTGGCTACCTTTAAGGGCAATCTTTACGTAATCTTTATAAACCTACAGTAATTATACGGATATTTGTGAAGATTCTGTGAAGCTGGGCGAGGCAGGTGTTGTGTCCGGTATACGTATATATACACAGAAATTGACATTCACAACTCAAAAACCATCAATTTTCGACGCTTGTTTGTGAAATCCAGGGCCGGATCGTGGTAAAGAAATATTGATGGCTGTTAATTTGTAGCAGCAATTCAAGCAATTAATTGACCCTCTGGTCTGGGTATATAACGGATTAAAGTAAGATGGAAAGTTTTGCTATTGATAACGGTCTTCCATTTGGGGGTGACTTCTGTGATGGCCTAAACCCATCACTATCGCTACCCATCACTATCAATCTAAACCCCGATTAAAAGTATCGGTTTCTCTGCTTAAGGAATTTTGTGCGATCGCACTCAGTGTATTGGTTCTCCAAAAGCATGGAATAGTGTAGAATCCAACAACCAACTCAGGAAATTGTCGAACCTGCTTTACAAAAACTGGATATGATGATTGTCATCCCGACGGGCGGTGGCAAGTCTTTGTATTTTCAATTACTGACACTGTTGAAAGCAGGATTGACGGTAGTGATTTCGTAGTTAATTGCTCTGATACAATACCAGATAGTTGCGGTAAGTCATTAACTATGCAGAATCCAGCGATTGCCGCCGCAAAATCTAGTTAAATTATTTTGGGGATGGGAGGAAGGGTACTTTTCGGCACATCTTAGCCCTATCATCTGTTGTTGAATTCACCCTATTTCATGCCGCTTCACCTGAGTTGTGCTCAGTCAAGGCAACTGCTAGTAATTGAGCAGCCTGCACGTTACTCATTGCGACTTCCCAAATGCCTTTTGCACAATAGCTGTAAAAGTTAGGAACAGGCAGAAACAATGAATCAAAGTTTAATGAATCTGTAAGATCGCACTTCAGAGACAATTGAAATTAAAATGTACTATAAATCATGCAAATTACGATCGACCTTCCCGACAATCTCCCCCTGACTGAAGCCGATGTGAGGATAGAATTGGCGATCGTACTTTATCAGCAGCACAGCCTCAGTCTCGATCGATCCGCTCAACTTGCTGTAATGTCTGTGGACGACTTCTACCAACTATTAATCAGTCGCCATATTGTCCCCCCGCCCGCAGATCCCGATGACGATCCTGCCGAACTCGTCTTAGCCAGCCTCTGTAACTCCCTCCAGCAAATTAAAGAAGGCAAATTACACCCTATTTCCGAACTGTGGGAAAGTTTTAGCATTTAATTCTAGAGTTACCACTTACAGATAGACTCTGGCTTGAGAGGACAAGTTTTGGGATAAATTGGATTTTCGTTGAGATATAAAGCACGCAATTCTGTCAAGAATTGCAAAGGTTTAATGTCACTGATTTGATTATTTATGAGGTGTAGTTTAGTCAATTTAGTCAATAATTCTAAGGGTTTGATGTCGCTGATTTTATTGTTGTCGAGATCGAGATAATCCAGTTTATTCAAGGATTGTAAGGGTTTGATCTCGCTGATTTTATTGGTGTTGAGACCGAGAACAGTCAGGTTAGTCAAGGATTCTAGCGGTTTGATGTCGCTGATTTCATTGTCGCTGAGGAACAGCCTAGTCAGTTTAGTCAAGGATTCTAGCGGTTTGATATCTTTGATTTGATTGTTTTTGAGAGGGAGCACAGTCAGGTTAGTCAAGGATTCTAGCGGTTTGATGTCTATAATTTGATTGTCGCTGAGGAACAGCCAAGTTAGATTAGTCAAAGATTCTAGCGGTTTGATGTCGCTGATTTTATTGTCGCTGAGGAGGATCTCAGTCAGGTTAGTCAAGGATGCTAGCGGTTTGATGTCTATAATTTGATTGTCGTTCAAGCTCAGCCCTTTCAGGTTAGTCAAGGATGCTAGCGGTTTAATGTCTATAATTTGATTGTTGTCGAGGGATAGTACACTCAGGTTAGTCAAGGATGCTAGGGGTTTGATGTCGCTGATTTGATTGTTTTCGAGGCTGAGGTTTGCGAGACTCGAAAGTTTCTGATTAGCTTCATCGCACTCAGTGGCTCCTGCTTTCTCCAACAGCACTTCAACTGTATGTTTAACTTCAGGACTCAAGGAAGCTTTTTCGCGACACCAATCAGCAAACGTTCTGTTTCCCGATCGCACTTCTGCGGCCTTCACTCCGAGGCTAGTTCCAGATAATGCTACGATCGCACTCAAAGCAACTACTATCAAACTTGCTAAATTTATGTGTTTCTGTGCAACTATAAGTTTCATCATCTTGTACCTCTAATTTCCTGAATAGACAATGGCACGTTGGTAAACTGTCACGAGACTGCCAGATAGTTCTAAAATAACTGTGATATTAAACTTATAGCCAATAACTTTATCTGCACAAACTCAGGAAAATACCTTATGAACAGCACAGCATCTTACGCATCATCTCAAATGGCAGATCGCGAACGCGCGAACCTCAGCAAGCTAATCGATTACAGTTCCATTCGATCGATACCCGAAATTTGGGCGATCGTCAAACAAAAATTCGGTCAAACCGTCGCCCTCCACGATCCCCACACCCAGCCAGAAATCAAACTCACCTACACCGACCTCTACCAGCAAATCCAGCAATTCGCCGCTGGCCTCCAAGCTCTCGGCATCGAACCAAATCCCGAAGAAGCAGTCCCTCCCCGCGTCGCCCTCTTCGCCGACAACAGCCCCCGCTGGCTGATAGCCGACCAAGGTATCATGATGGCCGGGGCAGCCAACGCCGTTCGAGGCGCCACCGCCGACCCCGAAGAACTCCTGTACATCATCCAAGACAGCGGCAGCACCGCCTTGGTAGTCGAAAACCTGGCATTACTCAAAAAACTGCAACACCGCCTCCCAGATTTGCCCATCCAACTCATCGTCCTCCTCTCCGACGAAGAACCGGAAACCAGCCAAACCCTAAGCACAGTCAAATTTTCCCAAGTGATGACCACAGGGGCAAACCGTCCCCTCAAACCCACCAACCACAAGCCTCAAACCCTTGCCACCCTCCTCTACACCAGCGGCACCACCGGCAAACCCAAAGGCGTCATGCTGACTCACGGCAACCTCCTGCACCAACTCAACACCTTGGGCACAATTCTCCAGCCCGAAGGCGGCGACGGCGTCCTCAGCATTCTGCCCAGTTGGCACGCCTACGAACGCAGCGTCGAATACTTCCTGCTTTCCCAAGGATGCACGCAAATTTACACCAATATTCGCTATTTCAAACAAGACTTTAAAACTTACAAACCCCAGTACATGGTCAGCGTTCCGCGCATCTGGGAATCGATTTATGAGGCCGTACAAAAGCAATTTCGGGAACAGCCGCCTAATAAACAAAAATTGGTGAATTTCCTGTTATCTGCCAGCCAGCAATACATCGAGAACCGCCGCATTTTCCAAGGATTAACTCTCAGTTTGAAACCGGCTTCTGCTTCCGAAAAACTAATCGCCCGCATCAAAAGCATTCTGTGGTCGCCCGTACACGGCCTGGCAGAAAAATTGGTTTACAAAAAAGTCAGGGAAGCTACAGGGGGACGCTTAAAATGGGCAATTAGCGGCGGCGGTTCTTTGGCAACGCATTTAGACAATTTCTTTGAAATAGCGAATATCGGTTTGTTGGTGGGATATGGTTTAACCGAAACGTCCCCGGTTTTAACTGTGCGCCGCCCTTGGCACAATCTTAAAGGTTCCGCTGGACAGCCCATTGCCCATACGGAAATTAAAATAGTAGACCCAGAAACCCGACAGCAACTGCCAACAGGCCAGCGCGGCTTGGTATTGGCGCGCGGGCCGCAAATCATGGCAGGTTATTATCTTAATCCCCAAGCGACTGCCAAGGCGATCGACTCCGAAGGCTGGTTCGACACCGGCGATTTGGGCTGGCTGACACCGGGAAACGACTTAATCTTGACCGGGCGGGCCAAAGATACGATCGTCCTCACCAACGGCGAAAACATCGAACCCCAGCCCATAGAAGACGCCTGCGTCCGCAGCCCCTACATCGACCAAATTATGCTAGTAGGTCAAGACCAGAAATCCGTCGGCGCCTTAATTGTCCCCAATGCAGAAGCCGTGCAGAAATGGGCAGAAACTCAGAATCCCCCCATACACGAAATTGACTGGAATAGCAAGACAATTCAAGATTTATTCCGCAAAGAATTGAACCGAGAGGTGCAAAATCGCCCTGGATACCGCGCGGACGATCGCATCGGCCCGTTCCGCTTGATTCAGGAGCCATTTTCGATCGAGAATGGAATGTTGACCCAGACCCTGAAAATTAAGCGCCCGGTTGTGACGCAACACTACCGCGATATGATTGACGGGATGTTTTGAAATATTCGCTGGACTTGGGGAATGGAAAAGAAAAAATTATCCCAACACCCGAGTCCCGATTCCGAGTCCTCAGTCCTGGGCCATTAGTTCAGGTTTACCAACTAATGACTCATGACTAATGCCTAATTCCTAATTGACAAGCAACAACTTTATGGAACCACAATTACTCTTGAAGCGATCGATTAACGTTAAAGTCGTCGTTACTCCTCGCTGGAAAGAAGAAGCTCAACAGCAACTCCAAGCCCAAATCAACCAAATAGACTCTCAGCTACAACAGTTAGAAATGCAAGGGCAGCGGATGATTTCAGAAATCCAAAAGTCAAATTTGCAGCCCCCAGGCCCGCAAGTAATGCAGCAAATAGAAAACATTCAAGTGCAGGTGAATCAAAGAAAAAGCGAACTGCTAGAACAGAAAAACCAAAACCTGCAACAGCTTCAGCAAGTGCAGGTGCTAGACCTGGAACAAGAAGTGAGTCAAGGTCAAATTGACGGCACGTTCACTGTCGGGCTGGGAGAAAACTTGATTCAAAAAATGCAAGTAGAAATTCTCCTCCGCGACGGCATAGTCGAAGAAATTCGAGGTGATATTTAGAAATTGGTAAGTGGTAATTGGCGATCGGTAATTGGCAATTGATTTTGAGTCAACAGTCACACATCAAGAATGCGAGACACTGGCATAATAATAAGTATTGCCGGTGGCCGATCGCCAATGCTCAATTGCCAAATACCGATTACCTATTACCAACACAAAAGGACTTTTTACAGATGATTCGCGAAGTTTTCATGCCAGCCCTGAGTTCTACCATGACAGAGGGCAAAATTGTTTCCTGGGTCAAATCCGCCGGAGACAAAGTAGAAAAAGGCGAAACGGTGGTAGTCGTTGAATCCGACAAAGCCGACATGGATGTCGAGTCTTTCTACGAAGGCTATTTAGCAATAATTATCGTACCTGCAGGCGAAGTAGCTCCGGTGGGGGCGGCAATCGCCCTGGTAGCAGAAACAGAAGCCGAAATCGCCACAGCTCAGCAGCAAGGAGCAGCAGCCCCAACCGCAGCAGCAGCCCCTGCTCCCAGCCCCGCTCCTGCGATCGCAGCTACATCCTCAGTAGGTTTACAGCAAAATGTTAGTCGCCAAAACGGCCGCAGCGTCGTTTCTCCCCGCGCTCGCAAATTAGCCAAAGAGTTTAAAGTAGATTTGAATTCTATCAAAGGCAGCGGGCCCAACGGTCGCATTGTCGCAGAGGATGTGGAAGCAGCAGCCGGCAAAGCTCAACCAGCTCCGGTTCAGCAAGCGGTAACAGTTCCCGCAGCACCCGCACCCGCAGCACCCGCACCCGCCCCCGCAGCAGCCAAACCCGCACCCGCACCAGTCCCGGCGATCGCACTTTCGGGCCAAAAAGTACCGATGAATGCGCTGCAAAATGCGGTGGTGCGGAATATGGAAGCAAGTTTGAGCGTGCCTTCTTTCCGCGTCGGTTACACAATTACTACTGATAATCTCGACAAACTCTACAAACAAATTAAGTCGAAGGGCGTCACGATGACGGCTATGCTGGCGAAGGCTGTAGCTGTAACTTTACAAAAACATCCTCTGCTGAATGCTTCTTATGTGGAGTCGGGAATTCAATACCGCGCTGATATTAATGTGGCGGTAGCGGTGGCGATGGATGGCGGCGGTTTGATTACGCCGGTGTTGCAAAATGCCGATCGCCTCGATATTTATTCGCTCTCCCGCACTTGGAAGGATTTAGTCGATCGCGCCCGCACCAAGCAGTTGAAGCCTGATGAATACAGCACGGGAACTTTTACTCTTTCCAATTTGGGAATGTTTGGAGTAGACAAGTTTGACGCGATTTTGCCGCCGAATCAAGGCTCGATTTTGGCGATCGGCTCTTCACGGCCGCAAGTAGTGGCTAATGAAGATGGTTTGATGGGAGTGAAGCGCCAAATGCAGGTGAATATTACTTGCGATCACCGGATTATTTACGGTGCGGATGCGGCGTCTTTCTTGCAGGATTTAGCGAAATTGATTGAGACCAATCCTCAGTCTTTGACGCTTTAGCGATCGTCCTAAATCTCCCTTTTACTCTTATTGGCAGGAAAGGGGGATTTAGACTTAGCTTTTAATGAGATGTCTAATTTTGGAATGATTTAACCGCAGAGACCGCAGAGGACACAGAGGAAGAGAAGAGAGAGATCAATAATTCCGATACCAACGGATTTGATATTACTCATTAAGACGATGAAAGTGCAAGTTTTGTCTGTTCAACCTGCGATCGCCTCTAATACTCACCAGGTTTTGCTGTCAGTTGGTACGGATACACACAAATTTCTTTTACCGGAGGCAGTCGCGGCATTGGGGCTGCGATCGAAAGCAGTGTTTGACCCGTGAAAGCGCTGATGTTGCCTTTGATTATACCAATTCGCCCGATCGCCCAATTTAGCACAGACGTGGCGCTCAGCTTTCGATCGCACCTTCGTGAGTCCGCGCACCATTGCCAAAATTGTTGGGCGTGAAGTCGGTTTCGATCGTCGGACGCTCAAACAATTTACCAATTACCAATTACCAATTCCCAATTCCCAACTTGCGTTATTTCTGTTTTAGGACTACCAGCGTAATGTCGTCAAAAACTTTCTGTTCGTCAATATGTTGCCGCACATCATCAATTACTGCTTGTCGAATTTCTTCAACCGTTTTGTGGCGATTTTCTTTCACCACTTGGCACAATCTTTCTATGCCGTAATACACTCGATTTATATTTATAGCTTCGGTAATTCCATCTGTGTAAAGCACTACTACATCCCCTGGATTAAGATGCACTTGAATTTGGGAAACAAAACCCGAAATATCTTCCTCTAATCCCAGGGGAAAACCGAGTTCCAATGTATCGATCAGTTCGATGTTACCATCAGTACGGACTACGATAACTTCTTCATGTTGACCGCTGAGGGTAAAGTTACTATCTTGATAATCTAACAAAGCCAAGGTCATGTTTCTAGACGAGTCGATGCGCTCGATATTGGCATAAAGGGTGCGGTTTAACACATCAAGAAACTTCACCGGATCGGTTTCGTTCATTTGTTGGAGAGTGCGGACGGCGGTTTGCGCCATAATCATTAATACGCCACTTTCTAAACCATGTCCTGTAACATCGCCGATGGTAATTTTTACCTGATCATTTTGGGTTAGCACGTCGTAGTAGTCGCCACCAACTTCATCGGCAGGTTCCATATATCCAGCTATTTCTAATCCTTTAATTTTATCTAGTTCTGATTGTTTGGGCAAGATCATTTGTTGCAGTCGTTTGGTGACTTCTAACTCAGCACTGAGGCGGATGTTTTCGGCTTTGAGTTTGTTGTTGAGGCTGCTAATTTCCTGGTTTGCTTGGGCGAGTTGGGCGGTGCGTTGTTGCACCTTTTCTTCTAAAGTTTGATAGAGACGGGCATTTTCGATGGAGATCGCAGCTTGGGCGGAAATGATGTTGAGGACTTCTAGGCGATCGCGCGTAAAAGCCCCCGCTGTTAAATTATTTTCTAGGTATAGGATGCCCACCAACTTACCTTGATTAATCAGGGGGCTACACAAGATAGATTTAGGTCGCTGCTGAATAATATACGGGTCAGATGCAAACCTGCTTTTATTCGTTGCATCATCGATCGCCAGAGTTTCTTGCGTGCGTTGTACATAATTAACCAGCGAGATAGGAATCTCTTGACTTTCAGTCGCTGACTTGGAGATTAATTGACATCGTTCACCCGTACATTGAGCTTCAATTTTCCACTTACCTGCTGGGTCAGGTATGAGGAAATAAAATTTTTCCGCTCCCGCATTTTCCAGCAAGACTTGCATCAAATTCGAGAGTAACTTATCTAAATGAACTTCCCCTGAGAGCGCTTGGGAGGCTTTGATAATTGTTGATAAATCCAGAGCTTGTCCAGCACCTGAACTGGTAGAAGTGACAGTGGTTCTGCTCTGAACCATCGTTTCGTCTCTTCCACTCGTCAGGCTATTTTTCCTACCGACGATAGGTGCGAGTAATTCAGCATGGCGCTCTTCTAAATCCTTAACTTTTGCCTTTGCTCCCCAGCGAATATAAGCATAGTAAGCGTCTATCATGTAGGTACGCGCTACTTTCTGACGACCTAATGCTAAATAGAATTCTCCAGCTAATTCATTGGCAAGGGCTTCGTGCTGAACGTATCCATTTTCCTTGGCTCCATCAATCGCCCGGTCGTAATATTCCATTGCTGAGAAAGATTGCCCTAAGACGCGGGCTTTTTCTGCTTCTACTAAGTCATACTTATGCTGGTAATTGGCTGGGCAATGTAACGCCCAATTTTTTAGGTTTTTCTGAGTTTCTTCTACTTGGTTGAGGTATTCTTGTTTCTTTTCTTCCTCTCCTGCATCTTCTTGAACATACTGGGCTAAAAGAATCAGACAATAGTAAAAAGTATGTTCAATAAAACTAATATTTGATTGAACGTAACCTGAATATTTAAATCCCTCTCTCGCAAACTCGATAGCTT
The DNA here is from genome assembly GCF_036700545.1 of Microcoleus sp. SVA1B4. Lineage (NCBI taxonomy): Bacteria > Bacillati > Cyanobacteriota > Cyanophyceae > Oscillatoriales > Microcoleaceae > Microcoleus > Microcoleus sp. SVA1B4. The sequence continues at coordinate 20,024 of NZ_JAUBPB010000046.1, read as the reverse complement.
CTTCATACTGCTTAAACAAATAGCAAACTACAGTTTTGGCAAAATAAAGCCTGAACAAGCAAATGAAATTATTTACTTCTCTTAAATAAGAGATAGCTTTTTTCTCATTTAATATGCTGCCCATCAAGATCAGCTTATTATCTGTCATCCCCCTTAAATTTTCTACTAATTGACCGAGAATTTTGAGTAAATATAACTGGTGTTCTTGGGACAATCTTTCTGCCAAGTCAATATATAGTTTTTGCTGTTCTTGCACATAGTCTAGATGCTCTGCCTTAAAAAATAAATGCGAGCAATAGTAATCAGCACCATGACAAGCATATTCTATATCTCCAAATTCTAAGCCGCTATTAATTGCTTGACGAAGGGGTTCTATCGTTTCCCTAGTATGCTTTTTGAGGTGGATAATACCGATGGAAACATTAACTAAAACTTTAGAACGAAACTCTCTAGCATCTAACTTATCTAATAGCTGCAAAGCCAGTTGCCCCAGTTGATAGGATAAATTTATATCTGAGAATAGCCAAGATACGAATATACCGTAAACAGAATAGGCGTAAGTAGATTGCGGCGAATTCCCGTACTGACGAGAAAGTTCCACCATAGTATATATAATAGGTAGCGATAGCGGGCTTTCTGCAAAGCAAGCAGGTGGGAATATAAGAACTAAAAGCTGCATAGCAGCCTGCTTGTAGGGTTCGCTCATTTCAGGCAGGTTTGCTAACTCCTCAATATTGAGTTCTTGCGGGGGTGATTCATATAGGGTCACTCCTAGCATCTTTAGAACTTGCAGTCCGGCATCTAAGCCATCATTATTTTGATTTTTAGCGAGGTAAATTCTAATTTTCAGTTCGTATAAGTTGACTTGTTCGAGGATTGTTTTGGCTTTTTGAAACACGCGATCGCACAAAATTTCCGCTCGTTCTAAATTAGCATTAAGATATTCGGCTTCCGCCGCTTCCCGATAAAAATTAAATGTCACATCGTATCTACTTTCCCAGCTATCTTGGCTCAGGAGTTCTATACCTACATTCAAATAATTAACAGCGGCTTCATATGCAGTAGCTGCCTTCGCTTTCTGTCCAGCAATCAGGTTTAATTGGGCTAACTCATCTTTTTCTGACTGATTAGTTAGCAAATCTGTGCCAAAATTCAGTTGGTTAACCAGAGCAAAAATATTATCTTTTCGCTCTTGCTGTGTTGTATTATTCAGCAACAGTTGACCAATTTTCAAGTGAGTCGCTTTTTTCTCTGACTCTGGAATCAAAGAATAAGCAGCTTGCTGCACCCGGTCATGCAAAAATTTGTAGTCAACTTTGATATCGCGTATAGATGCCAACTCTTCCTGGGCAAACACTAGAGGAATTTTGTAATTTTCAGACAGCGGCAGAATCAAACCAGCTTGCATTGCTTCCCACAAATGAGCAGCCGTCGCTAAGTTTGATTCTTCATTGACAATTGATAAAACTTCTAAATTAAATTGGTTGCCGATACAAGCCGCTAATTTTAATGATTTCTGGGTTGTTTCTGGGAGTTTGCGAATATTTCGGGCAACCAGTTCAACAATATTGAAATCTGCGATACAAATTGCTTGGATTTGTTGAATATCCCACTCCCAGCGGTCTGTATCTACTTGATAAACCAGCAGATTTTCTGAGTACAGGGTTTTGAGTAGCTGGGTTAAGAAAAAGGGATTGCCTTGGGTTTTATTAAAAAGTAATTCAGAAAAAACTTTGATTTGCTCTGAGTTTACGCTGCCATCGAGAGTGTCGGCGATTAATTGGTTGACGCTATCCAAAGCCAGCGCCTGAATGGTGATATTATTCACCACCGTTTCATTTTCTTGAATTTTTTCTATGGTCTGAATTAAAGGATGAACGGGACTGACTTCGTTATCTCTATAAGCTCCAATCGTTAATAAATATTTGCTATCTGGGTCAGTGACTAAGAGTTGGATTAACTTTAGAGATGCCGAATCTGCCCACTGTAAATCGTCTAGGAATATGACTAGCGGGTGTTCTGGTTGACAAAAAACGCGAATAAATTGTTGAAATACCCGATTAAATCTGTTTTGCGATTCCGAAGATCCCAGTTGAGGAACTTCCGGGTGTTTACCGATAATTAGTTCTACTTCGGGGATAACATCAATAATAACTTGACCGTTATTATCTAGCGCTTTTAATAAGTTTTCTTTCCAAACCGCAATCAGTTCGGAACTTTCGGTTAATAGCTGACGAACTAATTCCTGAAATGCTTGGATTAAAGCTGCATAGGGAATATTGCGCTTAAATTGGTCAAACTTACCCGCAATAAAATATCCCCTAGCTGCTACAATTGGTTTATGAACTTCATTGACGATTGAAGTTTTACCAATCCCGGAATAACCGGAAACTAACATCATCTCGGTGGCACCGAGGCTGACTCGTCCAAAGGCCTCTAGAAGAATTTGGACTTCGGTTTCTCTACCATAAAGCTTCTGGGTAATGAGTAATTGGTTGCCGCGATCGCGTTGACCGATGGGAAAGTTTTCAATCTTCCCAGTTGTCTGCAATTGCTGCAAACAAGTTTCCAGGTCAAATTTTAATCCCGCCGCACTTTGATATCGGTCTTCCGCATTTTTTGCTAACAGTTTCATCACAATATCTGAAACCACTTGGGGAATTTCTGCTACCTCTTTAGGTGGGACGGGTTGTTTGGCAATATGACAGTAAACCAACTCCATCGGATCGGTGGTAGTAAATGGCAACTGGTTGGTCAGCATTTCATAGAAAGTCACTCCTAAAGAATAGAAATCGGTGCGGTAGTCAATTGCTCGATTCATCCTCCCCGTTTGTTCGGGTGACATATAAGCGAGAGTCCCTTCTAGCAAGTTGGGATTGCTAATGCTTTGGTTTTTCAATTCCAATCGCGATGAAATACTAAAGTCAGTCAGTTTTACTTTTCCGGTCGCTGGATTGATAATGATATTTGAGGGCTTAATGTCTTTGTGAATGATCGGTACTTCATGGAGATAGATCAAAGTTTCGGATAGAGCGATCGCTACCCTCAGCAACTCGGTTATTGACAGGTTATTGGCTGCCATAAAATGATAAAGGGATAGACCCCCAAAATCTTCTAATATTAGCGCTAAACTATTCTGATAATTTTCTAAGTTGTAAGTTTTGACAATTCCTTCACACTCTAAATTTTGAGTAATTATAAATTCTTGCCTTAAATTGGTGATTTGTTCAAGGCTAGGATAATCATATTTAATAATTTTAATGATAACTGGTTGTCTGTAACCATGTTTTTTAGCTCTATATACAACAGTCCTTACTCCTTCGTAAATTTTTTCTATAATTTCGTATCCCGAAAGAATTATCATATTTTTACTTTCCTTTCTTGTTTGACCTTTTTAAAGAGTGTATATGAACCAAGAAGCCCACTGCCAAAAGCGCGATCGCGCTTTTGGCAGGTGAGTTTCTTAATGAAAATGGGGGTACACCTCATTCTCAAACAGCTTCCTAATCTCTGGCTCGTTTTGATCGACTAGCTCCTGGTAATCCTGTTGCACTGGAATCTTGTAACTAGCTTGGCGCTTAGAAATCTGTCGCAACCATGCTGTATGCAACGTAAACCCAAACTTGAGTTTTGAATTATGCAATTTGCACAGGGGGCCATCTGACAGTTTGTTACCATTGAAAATCCAAATTTGATTTGTGGGTCCCAATTTTTCGTCTTCAAAACAAACAGCACAGACGATGTAACCGTTTGTAGAACTTTCACCATCACCACGGGGTATGAACTGGGGTGATAGCGTCATGTAGCCACAAGGGAACTCATAGCGATCGGCAATCACCATCGACTTTGGGTGCAGCCTGAACAAGCAAGCAGGTTTACCCTTTTGGGCTAAGCGGATAACTTCTGAGAGCGGTATTAATCGGTACTTATAATCGTCGTACAGATCGACAATGTATTTTGTCATCAAATCTCGCCACAGTCCAAACGAACTCCAGTAGACATTTTCTAGCTTTCCTGGAGTCAAACCTGTAGGGAGCCTATCTAAGTAGGCATAGAGATCGACAGCCCATGTGGCGTTGATGTCGGAGATAACTTGGGACTCAATCAGTTGTCCAGTCTCTCCATGAATTATGTAGCGCCCCATTCGTCCGATGTCAGTCTCATCGTGTTCCATACCATGCAGGTAAGGTGGCACGGGTTTGTGGGGTTTGGAGGCTGAAACATCATACATTCTAAGCCATTCAGCTACTTGCATTCCACAAAGGTGGGCAACGTGGAGAGTGATATTGCCATTGGGATTATCATAATCCACCAAAAAATGGGCAGCTTCGAGAGGAATTACCACTTTCTGGGCGACGACTTCAACTTCCTTATTACTGCTAGCTGGACGCTGGCCTGCTTTTAGATCGGCACGGCGCACGATATAAATATTAGAATCCGGCAGAGGCGGACGTTCTAGTAATTTTCTCAAGTGCTGCTCTAGTTTTTTATTCTTGGGAAATGGGTTGTTGATTATCTGCTCCAGACCCGTAATGAAGGCGGTGTCCATCAGTACCACATAATCTTTAGTTACTCCTATTTGATGAATAGTTTGTTCAATTTTAACTGGCGTGCCATCAGGCAGTACCAGCTTCCATCGTTCCAGTTCGCCAACACCATCCCAGCAAACTACATAGGTAAAATCCTCCAATTCTTTCCCAAATATACTTCCAATGGAACTCATTAGGTTTTCAACTATGTCTCGGGAGAAGCCGAACACAGCACGGGAAATATCTTTGAGCAAATCTGTTTGACAGAACCCCGTCAGTGCTACGATAATTTCCTCTATTAGTTGGGGAATTTCTTCGATCTCATAAACCCACTGAATGCCTTCTATAAAACTAGCCGCTGATCTGCCGTAATTAACTGTAAACATCTTACCTTCACCGGAATAATCAAAGGCAGGATGAGCCGTACTCAAAATACTTTTGCAAGGAAATTTCTTAGGATTAATTATTATTGGAATTTTGAGTTGATCCAGTTCCCCCCGCCACTCTTGATTCGATCCAACTGGTGTTACCACTTCCAGGGTGTCTGTATCAATTTCATAAGGACGACCTGCATCATAGGTAACTAGCAAGCGATCGCAGGAGTCCGCAGCAAATTTCATGGGTAGAAAAGCTGTATTTAATTGATTACGCAGACCCAGAGACATAGACAACCGAGCAATGCCGCGATTGAGGAATTTATACTTTTCATACTCGCCTCCAGGCTGTGTTGCTTTGTCAGCATAGTAATCCGGTGGCTTAACAAGGCGAGTCTTCACCAACACTTTGCCTGGTTGATCAAAATCAAGCCTATAAATCATGCCATCGCCATTCAACAATGAGTCTCCGTCTTTAAATGGGAGTCCTCCTGATTCAACAGTGCCGACTGGAGCAACAATAAAAACGTGACCTTGCAAGTCCTCTGGTAGTTTCCCCTCAATAATCTCCAATTGGATCATCTTATGTGGTTCATCTAGTTCATCCCGACTGGCGGTCATAATCGACTGTGGAACGGCACAGCCCTCTGTTACTGCTTTGGTATTGCTTTTAGTGGGTTCGTTCATGTGGCTCTCCTGAGTTAAAATGTAATAATGGTAACAGTGTAGATAAGTATTTGATTTATGAATGGGAAATGAGGACTGTAACTTAGATACTATCTTTGATAAAGATTTGATATCTATTCTCCCATCCCCTGCGTCAAAGCGCAATTGGAATCGACATTAACTTATTATCGGCTCTCTCGTACTTATGGTGATAACGCAAGCTAATAATTTAGGACGATCGAGGGTTTCAAGGTTCAGTCTCAGATACTTAGTATCATCTGCTACTTTTAAGACCAAGCATCGGGGAGAGCCGAGGAAAAAATTATGTGATTAATTGATGTTTGCATCGACACTGATGTCATGAATGCTGCACAGGGGCAAGCGTAACAAGTCGCTTTAGCTGTCATATCAAGGTGCGACTCGGCTAAAATGTGGCGCGCCACATTTCTGGGGCAATTGTTCAATTAATGCGATGATATAAATGTGTGGCAATGCTCATACTGACGATCGCCACCAATCAACAACCAATTTGGGCTAGAGCTAGCAGAAGGTTGCCAGCCTCTGCGCTCTCAAATCGGTTCTATAAAACCGACACATCTTTAATGACGATAATTTTAACCAACGACGACGGCATCGATGCTCCCGGCATTCAAGCACTTTTGCAAGCAGTAAAGGGCAAAACAATTATGGTGGCTCCCCAAGGCCAATTGTCGGGCTGCGGGCATCAGGTGACGGCTCACAGTCCGATTCATGTCGATCGGCGATCGGAATTTGAGTATGCTGTAGGGGGAACACCGGCCGATTGCGTGCGTATTGCTCTTCATCACGTTTGTGCGAAACCGGATTTGGTGCTTTCGGGTATTAACGCGGGTGGCAATTTGGGGGTTGACGTGTATATTTCGGGTACGGTTGCGGCTGTGCGGGAAGCAGCCATGCACGGTATTCCGGGCATCGCAATTTCCCACCGGATTAAAAGGCCGCTCGAAATAGACTGGGATGTCGCTACTCGTTGGACATCGCGGGTGTTGGCGGATTTGCTGAATCGGGAACCAAAGTCGGGGTGTTTCTGGAATGTGAATTTGCCGCATTTAGCGCCCGGAAGTGCGGAACCGGAAATTGTGTTTTGCCAGCCTTCGACGCAGCCGCTGCCTGTGGTTTACCGGGTGGAGGGAGAATACTTTTATTATGCCGGAGAATATGGCTCGCGCGATCGGGCGGCGGGGACTGATGTTGACGTGTGTTTTGAGGGTAATATTGCGGTGACTGAGATATCGCTGTGATAGATTTGGGCGATCGAACTATATTTTTTTTTCAACAAAGTCTAAATAAATGGTGTTAAATTCGATCGGCGACAGAATGTTTCATATTCATCGCTAAAAACAGATTTCATTATACTTTGGGTTTAGCACTGCATATTCCCTAGATATAATAAACCTGTTTTCGGATTATCCCAAAATAGGATATTTAAATCTGTTAAAAATCGATAGTAATGACAATTACACAAAATTAATCGCAATTCCGAGAGTGGCCGCTATCTCTACTTGCGGCCGTCCGTGCTACCATAATTTTTTTTGTCATCCTTCGGCTTAGCAACACCATCAGGTTGTTTCTTTGGCTTTTTGACTTCTTTATTGCTTTTTCTTTCTTTGGACATGATAATTCCTCACTTTTGACTCAGCATAACATAGATTGACACATTTGCCTAACTGCCAGTTGAGGGGGTGAGTCTATACAGATATTACTCGCTGTTAGTTTTCTACAATCTGCAGTATATTATCTGCTAGGTTTTGAACAAATAGCATCTACCGTTAGGCATATCGATAAATTCCTCAGAAGTACAATCTCTGAAATTACTTTTAACCCCGATCGACTCAAGGAAATATGGAAAAGCACGAGCAGAACTGCTGCGAGACTACCGAGAAAAATTCGGGCTGATTAAGCTGTTGTTCCACATCTAATTTTCCTGAAAAATGACAGTAGATCAAATATGCAGCTATGCTCCTGCCAGCCTTCGCGACACCTGACTCAAAAACAACCAACAAATTTGCAGTCTCGGTTTAAAAAAGCTGTTAGCCACAGTGGACAACAAGAATATAGCAATCCTAAATCATTTGTGAAAATCCTTTGTGAATCTCTTACTCCCTCCCCTTGATAAGGGGAGGGTTGGGGTGGGGTAAAAAATTTACGACTCCTGCAAGAATTGCTATATTGATTTTAACTATTGATTAACACTTCGGACAGTGTTTGATGACTTACCTACTGAGAATAACGGTTTCACGGATCTCAGTACGATCGCAACGCTTGCCGAAGCATACTAGAGACTCACGATAAATCAAGGGTTTCAGACTATGAGTTCAAAACGGTCGGGACTATGGAAAAAGCACAAAGTATATGTATAAATATAAAGTTAATTGTCAGCTTTCTTGAAAGTGCGATCCAGTCCGCTCCTTTTGAGATAAAATACTTATAAAGAGTGTTTATTTCTAGATTAATTTCCGCTATAAGGAATGTGACCCGTATGGAAGTAACCGAGCTGCTCAAAGAGTACGAAAATGGAAACAGAGACTTTGCTGACGCAAACCTCAGCGGAGCAAACCTCAGCGGAGCTATGTTAGTTGGCGTCAACCTTTCAAGGGCTAACCTGTCGGGAGCTAACCTGAGTCGGGCGCATCTCACCAAAGCAGAGCTCAACGACGCAAACCTTTACAGGGCAAATCTGAGTTTTGCCAAAATGGGTCAAGCCAGACTAGCCGATGCAGAGCTGACAAAAGCCAATCTCAGCGGAGCTTTCCTCGTCAAAGCAAAACTGCCCAGGGCAAAGTTGAGTGGCGCCCAACTCATCGGTAGCAACCTGCGGAGCGCCATCCTCTGGAACGCCAATTTGTGTACAGCCGACATGCAATTCATCAACCTGCGGGGCGCGAACCTCACGGGAGCAAACCTCAATTGGGCCAACTGCGGAGGGGCAAAACTCAGCGGTGCAAAGCTTTTTGGCGCTCAACTAACAGGCATCTATCTCAGGAAAGCTTACATCAATGGCATCGACCTGAGCAGGACGGATCTCAATGGCGTCAACCTGAGCGAAGCCAAACTGAACGGGGTAAACCTGGAAGGCTCGAACTTGTTAGCTGCCAATCTCAGCGGGGCTCAGTTGCGGGGCGTCCAGTTGATGGGAGCAGATTTAACCAGGGCAAATCTGGTGGGGGTTTCTTTGGTGCAGGCAAACCTCGATTGGGCTAGGCTGTGCTATGCAGACTTGAGCGAAGCCGACTTGAGCGGCGCAAGTTTCACGGGAACCAACTTTGAGGGTACTCAGTTAGCCGGATCAACAATCCCCCCATCTTTGAGCAATGATGTCTACTTAACTGCAGCACGTGGTGTCGCAGCTTAGGCAAGGCCAAAAATTAATTTCGCATCCGAGTGTACGACTCTCGCATTGGTTTAACTTTTGATGCCGACATCATTACTTTTGTGAGAGTGTTGCACCGGCAAGAAATTTACTGATATTTGCGAGAGTTTGTAGCATCACAATTGAGCTCACCCGATTAATTTCGCGACTCGCAAAGCAGAGGTAATGGCTCCTTCGTGCAAACCATCCCCCAAATAAGCTCCCGCATGATAAGTGTTGTTCTCGCCATTAGTCTCGATAACTTCATTTCGATATCGAAAAGACTCGACAGTGTACAGCGGCGTGTGATGTTTCTGAATGTGAATAATGTGCTTTTGGGCGATCGACTCCTGCAGTTGAAAAGCTAAACTGTACTCTCGTGGCGAGGAGATACCGCAAAGCTGATTCAAGCTCGCATTATATCCCCATCCCTTGTCCGTCTCGAAAAAATCAAATTCTGATAACTTGCGGATACCATAGCGATCGTACATCGATGTATCCGAATGCAGTACAGTGGTTGCATAATTGGCTTTCCACGCCGAAAACCGCTTCGTTTCCGCATCAGTCGGATCAGACAATAACCTCATCACTTGATCTGGTGGCATCGCAAAAACCACCTTCTCAAATTCCTGGATTTCCCCATCAGAAAGCACAATTTTTACAGCATTCGCACTTCTAAAAATATTGGCAATCTCCACATTTAGCCGTATATCGCCCTTAAATCGCTCCAAAATCTTTTCAATGTAAGAATACACCCCGCCTTTAATCCTCACCCAGTTGACCAAGCCATATTCGCGTAGAACAGGCATCGCTAATTCGGCCGGGAAATTGTCGAGCAATTCAAACGGTATCGAGTAGCTGTACATCGTCAGCAACTTCAGCCAATAATTGCGGACGCACGAGCTTTTCAAAGACTCAGAAAGCGACACATCGTAGAAATCGTGCTGTTTAGCAAACCGCATTTTTAAAATAAATCCCGCCGAACGAGCGTAGAGACTATCAAGTCGCAAATACTCGATCAGGCGTTGGATTCCGGTGAAATTCTTTTGGATAGATACCGCAGACAAAAAGTGGGTGCCATCTTTAAAAAACAGCGCGGAACCAATCTGCACAGGTTCTAATTCAACGTCTAGCTCCTGCATAAAAGCCGCGAAATTGTAAAATACAGTGGGAAATTCCAGCACTCCATTTTCTAATATTTCATTGCACTCAGATTGATTGGGTACAACATTTTTGTTCAGCGTCCGAATGTGTCCGCCTAAAATCGGCTGCTTTTCCAACACAGTGACGTGATGCCCCTGTTTATCGAGCCAGTAGGCTGCTGCCATACCACTGGCTCCGCCCCCAACAATTGCAATTCTCATAGTTCACTCCTAGATTGATAGGAAGAAGTTCGGCAACGGATGTAACGGATGTAACGGATGTAACGGATGTAACGGATGTAACGGATGTAACGGATGTCGGGAAGAAGGAAGAAGGAAGAAGGAAGAAGGAAGAAGAAGAAATTCTCGTTTCCAGGTATAATGTGGAAACGCATTTGAGTCTTGCTGTGCTTCGTCATTTTTAAGAGGAGGCAGAGCCTCCAGAAATTCATTCCTTGGCAGAGCCAAGGAACGAGATAATGAGAGCAGAAACTAGAGATTTTTAAGAAGAGGCAGAGCAAGAGTGAAATTCATTTCTTGGCTTTGCCAAGAAACGAGAGAAACAGGAAAATAACCAATTGCCAATTTTCCTTAGCCTAAAATCGCATCGCCGGATAAACGTTGATAAAGCAGCGCCCCCGTCCAAAATGTCGGCGCAAAGCCTGGATAGCCCGAAGAGGCGTTGCAGAAATAGAAATTGTTGAGGGATGTTTCATGATTTAGTCGATCGACCCCCATGTTTTTTGGCGTCAGAGTAGAACCGTAGGAATTGCCGTTAGGACACCAACAGAAGCGCTCGTTAGTCGTCGGACTTCCGGTAATATGAAACACCATGTGTTTGCGGAAATTCGGAACATAGTGTTTTTCAACTACATCTAAAATCGAGTCCAGAATCTCTTGTTTCTTCTGTCTGTAAGCTTTGCGATCGCTCTCCCAAAGCTGTTTAAAATAGCTGTAATTAGCAACAGTCAGAAATTCCACAATTTGACAATCTTCTGGACAATCCCGCCGCGCTTCCGTCAGTAAAGTTGGCGTTGTAATTGCAAAGCTCGGACGAGAAAAATCATTGTGCTCATACATTTGAGCAAAAGCTTCATTTAGATCCAAGTGTTCCGAATGAAACGTATTCCACTTGCCAAATCCATAATCTCGGAGATCGATATCTTTGACAACGCAGTACACCATGTAGTTAGATGCAGAATACTCATAGTTGAGTTTTCGCCGCACTTTTTTAGAGAACAGTTCCTCTCCAATCATTTTGGCCGCTCTTTTCGGGTCGAGGTTGCAAATCACCGTGTCACCCGTGAATTCATGGGTTTGATGGGTGGTCAAATCTATCGCTTCAACGCCAGTTACTGTTCTGTTTGTCACCCTAAAATTCGTGACTTCATGGTTTAGTAGAACTTTCCCTCCGTTGGATTCAATGACATTAACTAAAGAATTGATGACAGATTCAAAATGCTGCGTCGGGTAAAATGCGCCTTCTTGATAGCCTCTAAACAAGGCAATCCAAGCATAGAAAGAAAGCTGATTTGGAGGCAGCAAAAAGTCCGGCCATTGCAGGGCTAATAGGGTTTGGGCGGCTTGCGGGAGTTGGAACTTGTCGAAAACGTCCTGAAGTGTACTGTTGAGGTGTTGGACGGCACAGAATACGTCACCGAAGTTTTTGAGCAATTCAATTGGTTTGACGGGAGGAGCGAGTTTTCTTAGTCCTTCGCCGGTTTTCTCGACTTCGTTGACGAATTGGCGAATTCTCTCGCCCGCTTCGGGAAACAGCGCCGACAATCGGCGGATCAGTTCCTCTGGTTCCGAGGGAATATCCAGTGCATACCCAGGCATTCTCATGTGGTCGTAGCCATTCGGATCGTACCGCTCAAAGGTGACATCTCGATCGAGACCGAGTTTTTTGAGAACTCGATTGACTGTATGTCCTTCGCCGCAGTCCCAAACGTAGTGGAATTGGGCATTAAAGGTGTATTTTTTGGCCATCGTAAAGGTGTGACCAAAGCCTCCGGGATGCTCGTGAGCTTCGAGGATGTGTACGGTTTTGCCGGAGTTTGCCATCAAAGCTCCGAAAACCAATGCTGATAAACCACTGCCGACGATGAGGTAATCTGTTTTCATGGGAAATTTCCTCGATCGATTGAATCGGGCGATCGTTGTTTATTTAAACTAACTCTCAATTCTGAGGAAATTCTGAAGAGGGCTTACCACGCTATTTGTGGGGTACGCACTGTACACCTTACGCCTTTTTGGGCGGGCGGGACGCCCACCCCACAATAGTGTGAAGCATCTAAATTTAGGCTCGCGAATTAAATAACTTACAATTTTAATTGTTATTGTGGGATGGGCGTCCCGCCCGTCCTTTTTGGGCGGGCTAGAAGCCCACCCCACAATAGTGTGAAGCATCTAAATTTTACAGTCAAGTTTGAGCGACTTCTTGTGGGGAGTAGGGGTTGGGCGTCCCGCCCGCCCAAAAAATACAATTTAGGTGGGCTTACTTACAGCTTATTTGTGCGGCACAATCACATCAAAAAAAGCATCCTCCAAATCATAACCAAACATCTGCGACATCGCCATCAACTTCGATTTACTGGGAATTCCCTGCTGATTCAACCAATCAGTCAACACAAAAATTTTGTTCATCAAAAACATTTCCAAAGCTTCAGGATTGTACTGAATACCTTGGGTGCGGTGGAACTGGTGCGGCACCAACATCGCCGCATAGCGCGCCAATTCTCCCGCTTTCCAATCCAGTAAAAATGGCAGCCAAGGGTAACAAGCATCCAAGCGAATAAACCACAGCCGCACTTCGGGAATTTCTGAAATTTCTCGCGGATCTAACTCTTCGCGCGGATACTCAATTTCAAATTGTAGCTGTTGTTCGTTTTGGGCGATCGCTCCTTCGGCCAGCCACTTTTCAATCACAGTCCGCACCGGAGACAAATCTAAACTGTTTATGCGATCGGCATCTATCGGTATCATAATACTCATAAAAAGTCAACCCATTTTAAATGTTAGATTGCTCCCACCGATGGATTCGGGGGCAAGAGACCCAATTGCTTGATTGTCAACTGGATAGCATTTAGCGATCGTACCACCAACCATAAACATTTTATAGCAGAATGAATAAGGAATAAGGAATAAGGAATAAGGCAAATGCAATAAAATCAATTTATTTAGCCTTTACCTATGATAATAATGGTTTTCTCAAAGGTTGTCTTACACCACCAAAATAATAAAAATGCGCCTACTAAAATTCGGTGAATCAGCATTGATTAAAGCTCTACTTATGACCAACTCTAAACTTGCTGAAGTAATAGTACCAACACTAAACACTGCGCTTGTTGAGGACATGGACGATGGTGGGATGGGTAGCCTCCGCTTCAAATCCTGCCCTGCTGATTCAGGCAGAAGGCTTGGCAGAACAGTCGCTGAAGCTGAATTTTTAGATGAAGATGGAGTTCCTGTATCTGTCGAATTGAATTTAGATGAGCATCGTCAACTTTTTGAGCTTGATGTTTGGAAATTTGATTATTCTCCTGTGTCTAGATGGCCAGACCTGGGACAACTTGTGATTAAAGGAAGAATCTAATAAAGGCGATCGCACTTTCGATGGTCTTGCAAATTGTTGAGATTCTTCGCTTCATTCAGAATGACATAATTTAGGTTGTTAATGCTTCTAGGAATAAATTCGCGCTCGCCCTCGCTAATAACTAATGACTATTTCTCGACTTGATGAGCCTTAATTTCTAACTTCTTTCCTTGTCGCTCCACAAACTCCGCTAGAGTTTTTTTCCTAATTTCTATTTCCTGAAAATCCACCGCAAAACTAGCTGTTTTTAGTTCAACTGCTAAGGATTCCGTAATATCGATAATTTCCACCCAGCTAGCACATTGATAATCTGACTCTTCATATTGTTTAATTCTGTTTTCTTCAAGCCCCAACCTATCCGCAAGTTCCTTTTGACTCATTTTGGCAGCAATTCGAGCTTTAATTAAGACTCTTGGCAGCTCTAAAATCGAGTCTACTTCTATTTTGAGGTCTTGGCTGCGATCGCACCCTACCAATCTTTCATACTCAGCTATTTCTGCATTGAAAGCATCCAGGTGACTTTGGATCGATTCACGCATCACTGACCACCAAGGATCGTTCTTTTTTACCTCTTCATCTTGTGCGTCATATTGGGCTAGCGTATATTCACATTTTTTCAGTAACTCTTGCGTGTATTCATATTGATTTTCATTTCTAATCATGGCGACCACCTGACTAAATCTATAGCAATAATTCCTTTGGGATTTCGCTCTCTGTCCCGCTGAAATAGTTCATAGGAAGTTAGATCGTAACTACCGACTGGTTGGTCGGATGGAAATATTTCACCGCGATAAAAAGCTTTTTGAGCAGCTCGGTCTGCATAATTTCTCAGTCGAGGAGCATGAGTTTTCAGATAATTCATATCCACCTCCTCCCTATCCCAACAAGCATCAAAATCTTGAGGAGCTACTTTGCTAGTAACAAAGCTACCATTGATGTAAATTGTCCTGCATCCTGCTGCTTTTAGTTGCTCCATTGCCATTTGCAATCCATCTATCATGCGACTGCGACGCGGTGTTGTTCCAAATCTGTCTTTGAACTCTTCCCACTCTGCCCAATGCACCCCTGGTGGCAAGTTACCATGCTCATCAAATTCTGGAATCATACCCTCATGCCTTTACACCTTAACACAATTTCATTGTCAGTTTTTAATGACTGTTGATTTCCTCAGCATACCTTCATCGTTGGGGTAAATAACCGGGATTTAGTATTATACCTAGAATATCCTGCAACCAATTACCCATTTTTCCCAAACTTGCTATCCTGCAAAGAATTACCAATCCCCTGGATAATTCCCCGCCCGATCAAACCAATTCCCCGCCCAATTACCTGAGTCAAAACGTAAACAACGCCAGCACCCAACAGCGAAATAACCGCGCGAACTCTAGGTGCGATCGCATCCCTGGTTTCCAGCAGCAAAGTCAAGGCTAACTGCCACCCAGACAACTGTGCTAACTCTAGATTTCTAGGAGCATAAATAGAAATTCTCTTAATTCCAGAATCGCCCAAAACAAACAGCCAAAACCTGCTTTCAAAAATAGCTTTCGGTTCCACAAAATATCTATCCCAGCTATATCTCCACGACAAATCATTGCGAAATCTCTCAATTTCTCGCGTCGAAATCAACTTACCATCGTAAAAAATTTGCTTAATTTCTTCAATATTTGCCAAATTATTTAGTAGAGGCTGTACTACTCCGCTAGCAACTTGGATTGCCAAATTTTCTAACAAAGCTTCAGCTCGCTGCATCGCTTCCGGGCTGCCAGCAACACAAGAAACATTGTCAACTGTTAGAGGAGTTTCAAATAGCAAATGTGCAAAAAAATCAACAGTCATCGGTATTTTGTCAAGGATTTCGGCTGCAACTACATCAGCATCTGCTAGCAACTGCGGTACAACTTCTACGCTGCTGCCTGCCCAGATGTCAGTAGCGCTTTCCCCTTGACTTTCTCCCAGTGTCAAGCTGGTTTTACTGCCATCAAAAACCAGATTTTCTTCCGTTTGCAGTGTATAGTATCTGCCAAAAAAATCTATGATTGTCGCCTGCCACAAATCCCGTAAAATAGCAGGCATTTTTTGCGACAATTGAGTTTCCTGCACTTGCGAAAAGCGCAATTCCTCCAGCAAATCCTTTAACTTCCGCAGGATGGAAGTCATCAATTCACGCTTTTTGGTCGATCGCAAAATATCGATTTCCAAAGGCAAGCCAGTCAAATTCACCAAATCAAACTGCAATTTAGCTGCCGCCGAGTCAAACAAGCTACCTTGCCAATTAGTTGCAACCACCAAAGATCCCGCCAAAACTTGGGACTTCGCTAATTGCGATTGAGAATTCTTTAACAAATTCTCGCCTCTAATTTCTTCTTTCTCCCCTCTGCCTTCTTTCCTCTGCTTTCTTCCTTCTGCCTTCTCCCCTTTCCCTTCAAATAATAACTGACTGACTATCCAGCGAGCTGCGAGCAATTCCCTGCGGCGCCCGCTGAGTACAACCCCATCTAAAATAGAAGGCAAATCTGTCGGTTCGGCGGCTCTGATATCTTGCAAATCAGCTTGAACAACCGCCAAAGTTGCATCTATTTCGCGCAGTCCAGAGAGGCACAAATGAGCCAGCATTTTTTTGTGTACTGGCGTATCAACTGTCGAATTCTCTGCATTTTTATCTACAATTACTGCGGATTTTTCTACTGTTTGAACCACCGCTGCGTTTAGTTCTGTTTCCGAGTTAGCTGCCGCATCCGGCGCCCAATAAGTGCAACCAGACGCCACAGCGCGAATAGCTTCGATTGTCAGGGAAATATCTCTACCTTTAGGACAATAGCCATTCGCGCCCGTCGCCTGTAACTCCGCCAACAGATCCGGTGTCAGCGGCCCGCCTAGCAGCAACAGAGGCAGGTTGGGGTACAAACTTTTGAGTTGGCGACAAAATGCCACCGCCTCTATTTGACCCGATCGCAAATTTAGGGTCTCAACAGCCAAAATTACCAAATCTGCGGGCTTCTTGGCTGCTCCAGAGTCGAGCGAGCGAGTTTCTAGAACTCGCAAAGCCTCGGTTGGGGTTGAAACCTCTGCAACAACTTGCAAGTCTGGATACTGCTCGCAAGCGATTCGCAGCCCCAGCCGGAAAATGGGGTCGCCTTCGATCGTCAGCACTTGGAAATTACTCACTTGATTTTAGATTTGAGATTTTAGAGACTGATCGCGCGAAAACCCAATTACTCCGGGAGCAAATTAGCATCAGGAGGTCCAACCGATTCAGGAATCGAGGGTGGCGCCGGTTCTGGAGCTGGAGCCGGAGGAGCCGGTTCCGGAGCCGGAGCCGGGGCCTGTTCTCTCGCGGGTGGATAGTAAGGTTCCGGCTCCGGAGCGGGTGGATAGTAAGGTTCCGGTTCCGGCTCTCTCGCAGGCGGATAGTAAGGTTCCGGCTCTCTAGCAGGCGGATAGTAAGGTTCCGGTTCCGGCTCTCTCGCAGGCGGATAGTAAGGCTCTGGCTCTGGCGCGTACTCCTCCTGTCGCGGAGCTGGCGCGTACTCCTCCTGTCGCGGAGCTGGCGCGTACTCCTCTGCTGGAGCTGGCGCGTACTCGCGAGCGGGTTCCGGCGCGTACTCGCGAGCGGCTTCCGGCGGGGGCGCACTGTTGGCTCTGAGTTCAGCACTCCAGCGCCCGATCGCACCTGCCGCCTCTGAATACAGCGCCCTACCGTAACCGATTTGGGAAGCAGTATCGATCGCCGCTCCTAGACTGCCTTGAGATGCCAATTCCGCAGCGCGATCGAGAATCGGTCTGTCTTGAGCCACTTGCAGTTCGCTCACCCACTGATAGACATTATCCTGAGCTTTCGCGTACAAAATCCTACCGCTCTTAATTGCCGAAGCTTTTTCAATAGCAGCACTAAGTTTTCCTTGCTTCGCCAGGGCGATCGCTTCATCCAAAAAAGGCTGATCTTGAATAACTTCTATGCGTTTCGTCCACTCAGCCAAGAGAGTTTGCGCTTCTATTCTGCGGGGCCGGTTTTGAGCAACCAGGACTAACTGAGCCATGCCACCCTTGAGTCCTTCAACCGTTTGCGTTTCTGCCAACTGCTTCGCCAGAGTCAGAAAAGATTGGTCTTCTATCCGCTGAATTTCCCGGCGCCAAGAAGCCACTAAAGTTTGAGCGTGAATCCGCCGCGGCTGCTTGATTCCGATAGTTTGCGCTTGCTCGATCGCGAGTCCAAACGTCCCTATGTGACCGAAACTCGCGATCGTACTCGCCACTTGCAGCCGCAGCAAATCTTGAAACTGCACCTGCAAATTTTCAATTTGAACTTGAGCTTGCTTGTACAGAGGGCGACCCGGAGCTATTTGGCTAGCAGCCCCCTTCCCTTCCAGCAAGCTAAAAATGTGTTGTGGCAGCGGAGTTGATATCGACTGGTTCCACGTCACTGCCTGAGCCCTACCCAACTGCATCAAATCTTGAGCTTCCGCAAATAGTAGCGAATCCTGTGGCACAACAGAAGCAGCCTCGATCGCCCCCGGCAAATCTTTCGCCCCCAACCGCTTAGTCGCCATTGCCAGCAAAGTCCGGCTCCAGCCCTCAATTTCCTTCTCAGCTTTAGCGCGGGCAAAAAGCTGCGAGTCTATTTTTCGAGCTAGGACGATCGCCTCAGCGAACTTTTGCGGAGTCTCGTCCTTCGCCAAATCTCTAGCCTCTTGCAAGCGCTGCCAGCCGTTTCTTTCCAATGAAATCTGCCCTATCAGCTCGTTGTAACGCTTCTGACTCCAGAAAATATTTTCCAGCTTGAACAAAGCTTGAGCATAATCCCAAGCCTTCCTTAAATCCTCACTTTTCAAAGCTGCTAGGGCTGTATCGTAGAGTTTTTGGCCCTCCTGCCAATTTTTTTCCCAAGCAGTCACAGCCTCTTCTACTTCGGGGTAAGACCGACTGGTTTTCGGAATTTTCGCCACAATCTCCAGAGCACCTTTCAAATCGCCCCTCTCAATTTTTGCCCTGGCAAATCCCAGAATGGCCTTCGACCATTCCCCTATCAAATGTTGACCTTGCGAGTATAGCGGATGTTCTTTCGGCCAAGCCTGCACCAATGCCATTGCCGATTCTAGCTGTTCTAGCTTGCCCGACTTAGCAGCTTGCTGAGCGCAGTAAAGTCGCTCTCCGTCCGCCGCCAGCGGCGACAGTTGCTGGCAATTGGGCGGTGGAGGCATCGTCAGCAACCACAGAAATGCAGCGGCCCCCGTTACTCCAAATCCCACCAGGAGACTCAGCCAGATAAGCTGCCACTGCCAAAAAGTTCTTTTTCCCTCGCTCGGCGCAGCCGTTACGAAGGAACTCGCATCGCCTGTCGCCTCTGCACTGAACTGTGCCGTCGGTTTAGGGGATGGGTTGTATTGCGGTGGTGTGTGGAATTGGTCAGATTGTCGTCTCGCCATTACTTCAGCCTGTCCTGTAATGCGCTCTAGAATGTGACACTCCTACATCAAATCTATAGATTGTGATGTGGGCTTCTGACTCCTGTTAAGGAGATCGAGAACTTCCTTCAAGGTACTGGCAATCTTTCCCTCTACGGCGTTTTATAGTGAGGTTTGTGTCTGGCCCCACTGGTTGCTTCCGAGTATTTTATGCTCTCGAAGCACGTAAATCATACCAGTTATCAAACATTTATTGACATATTCCGGGGCAGTTTAGCAGAAAAAACAGTATAAAGCCCGTCAGTCTATCAATTTTAGATTTTAGATTTTAGATTTTAGATTTTAGATTTGACTCCACAGATGAATTGGGGGAGGGATTCAACTAAGCTCTCATATTAAATCCGGGTCAGAATTTTCCTGACCAGACTCAGCAGTTTAAACCGCCCAGCAATAATTTTAGATTTTAGATTTTAGATTTTAGATTTTAGATTTTAGATTTTAGATTTGACTCCACAGATGAATTGGGGGAGGGATTCAACTAAGCTCTCATATTAAATCCGGGTCAGAATTTTCCTGACCAGACTCAGCAGTTTAAACCGCCCAGCAATAATTTTAGATTTTAGATTTTAGATTTTAGATTTTAGATTTGACTCCACAGATGAATTGGGGGAGGGATTCAACTCAGGTCTAATATTAAATCCGGATCAGAAATTCCCTTATCAGACTCAGCGGTTGAAACCGCAAATACACAAACTTTCGTCTCCTCCAAGCCGATTAAAAAATCAAGGGGGGACTACAGCCGGATTTGGTTTACACTTTTACGTGTAGCCGGTAGAACTGATTTTTTGGGTTTAGGAATGAGAATTAAATAACTTCCACAAGATTGTGGGATGGGCGTCCCGCCCGTCCAAAAAGGACGGGCGGGACG